>NZ_JBVHLF010000178.1:0-5724 GCF_055559155.1 Kitasatospora sp. NPDC024654 | reverse complement strand
GACCAGCTCTACCCAGCCAAGCTCCCCGAAAGCGCCCCCGCACTACCCAACACGCCCACCGAGTGATCGGCTACACCACCAAGTGGGACACGACCCCCGGCAGCTGCGCACCTGTGAAGCTTTGAGGCAAGATCGGCTACACCACTCGGCGGGACACGACCCGGCAGAATCGTGCTTCGGCGCCTGGGCGATGCCTTGAGCGACCTCGTCAACGGCCAACCACTGTAGTCCCGCCGCCCGCACTGGCAGCGCGATGCTCCTGCAGTAGGCGAACGATCTTATCGGTTGCCTCCACTGGGTCGTCGTGCTCCCAGACCCGGACGACTGTCCATCCCGCGTCGAGCAGCTTGCGGTTCGTCTCGGCGTCTCTCACCCGGTTGCCAGCGATCTTCTCTCGCCAGAAGTCGGCGTTCTTCGTAGAGGCACGGTAGTGCTCCGGGCAGCCGTGCCAGAAGCAGCCGTCCACGAAGACAGCAACCCGATCTCTGGGAAAGACCACGTCCGCCTTTCTCCGCACCTCGGCGAGCGGTCGGGCGTCTACTCGATAGCGGAGTCCCCGCTGGTAGAGCAGCCTGCGCAAGGCTAGCTCCGGCCCGGTGTCCTTGCTGCGGTTGGCGCGCATCGACGCACGGACCTCCAGCGAGGATGCCTTCGACTCGGGCGGCAACTGTTCCTCTGCGAGCAGCCCCTTCTCCCGCGCCTGGCGCCACGCTTCCGCCAGGTTCGCTGCCCGCGTGGAGTGCTCGACCTCGCAGACGTACCGCTCCTGAGTCTCACCATCCTGCGACCAGCGAAGGTAGGCCCGGATGCGGCGGGTCCTCCGGTAAAGCCGCAGGCTGATCGAGGCCCGAGCGAGACGCCCATCGCCGAGCGCGATACTCCGACAGTGACGACCACCCGCCGCACGATCCTGTTCGACGGAGGGTGTCACTGCGCCCGCGCGGCGCTTGTACGCGCGCTCCGGGGGGAGCTGCTGCTTCCAGCGCCCCCCTCCTTCTGGCCGTGGCATGACCTTACTTTCCCGCTTCGTCGAGCGCCTTGGAGACGGCCTTGGCGAAGTATTCTCCGAGAACGACCGGAACCGCGTTGCCAAGCTGCCGCATCTGTTCACCGCGGGGCCCGCGGCCAACCCATGCGTCAGGGAAGGTCATCACGCGGGCGGTCTCTCGGACGGTCATGTAGCGGTGCAGAGGGGTGTATCCGTCGGCCGCCTTGGAGTCGGGAACCCGATCGTCAAGCATCATGACTGACTCTCCCCCAGGCACGCCATGGACGCCGGCCTTGACGGTCTTCGCGGGCAGATCGAGCTCGTTGGGGGTGTGTCCCTTGTAGATCCTCGCGTCGGGCCACCCGATGTGGCCGGTGATTCCCAAGTGGGCGGCCTGTTCCGTCTTGCGGTCGAGACGATTCAGGTCGATCTCGGGAAGCGCGGGCAGCTCAACGTCTGTTCCGTATCCCTGGATCGCGTCGCGGAGCGTTCGCCAAGCGGGCAACCCCTCCTCACCGTCGCGCGGCCGGATCTTCTTGTCGATACCCACCCGGACCTTGTCACGGACGTGGGGTTTCACGTGGTCGTGCCGGCGCCAGTAGGCGCCGTCTTCGTCCCGCATCGACAGGAGCAACGCTTCCTTGGAGAAGCGCCGCTTCGAGTGCTCCTCGAAGAACTCGTCCGCGTCGATCCGCAGGTCCGCTCGGAAAGCCACCATGACGACACGGTTCCGGATCTGGGGGACGCCGTAGTCAGCGGCGTTGACCTTGAACACTCTGACCCGGTAGTGCTCATCGTTCTCGTCATCCCCCGAGAGACGGTCGATGATGCCCTTGAGCTTCTTGTCGTGATCCTGCCAGCGGTCCGTGTCCACGCGCTTCTCGAAGGGCAGCGTGAGCTCGCGCTGGATGTACTTGAAGTAGTCCTCGAACGAGGGGCGAAGCAGCCCTCGCACGTTCTCGCAGATCACGACCTTCGGGCGCATCTCCCGAATGGCGTTGAACACGGCCGGGAACATGTTCCGCTTGTCCTCGTCACCCTTGGCGACGCCGCCAGCACTGAACGGCTGGCAGGGTGGCCCTCCGGCGAGCACGTCTACCTCTCCTGCGAACGCAGTGAGGTCGAGGTCTCGGACATCCCCGGGATAGAGCGGCGCCGGCTGGCCGTCCGCTGGGGGCTGCGGCTTCTTGGACTCGGTGCGCTCGATCCCGAACTCGCCAAGCGTCTTCCGCGCGCTGGCCTCCAACGTCTCGCAGGCGCGCGCGTTGAACTCGTTGAACAGGAGCGGCCGGAACCCGGCCTGGTGGACCGCCATGGCAAGCCCGCCGCCGCCCGCGAACAGCTCAACACTCGTGCGCGGCTTCTTTGTCTCTTTGGGCTGGTCAACCATGCGAAAACTATACCGCGGAGTTGTCGATCTTGGGAGTGATTGACTCGAATGGGTCACCGGAGATTCGGCGGAGACCTAGGGTTCAGGTGATCACCATCGCGGATGAAGGAGCGCGGATGACCCAGGCGGCCAGGTCGACAGGCCAGGGCACCTACCACGACAGCTTCAGGCTCAGCATCACCAAGGCTCTCGGTGATCAGCTAGCGGAGGCGCTCGACTGCCTTACTCCAGCTCCTCTGACCGAGGCCGCTCTGGACGAGTTGGACGAGCGCCCGGGCGTCTACCAGCTCTACCGCGAGAGTGATGTCGATGGCGATGAGGACACTGGGTTCGTCTACGTCGGCAAGGCGGAGAAGTCGCTGCCCGACCGAATCCTCAAGCACCTCCGGAAGGTCGGCGGTCGGCAGGGGATGACGCCGGACGAGATGTCCTTCACCTGCCTGTACGTAGATGAGGACTTCTCGGCGCTCGCCCCCGAGAAGCTGCTGATCAAGCACTACAAGCAGCTGGACCAGATCCCTTGGAACAACAACGGCTTCGGCAACAATGATCCTGGCAAGCGACGGGACGACACCGTAGTCAGCCGCAAGCACTTTGACGCCAAGTTCCCGATCGACCTGGATCGAGCGATCACTGGCCTCAAGCCTGGACCGACGCCGCTCGGAAGGCTTCTGGCGCGTGTCAGCAAGGACGCCCCCTACACCTTCCGCTACCAGAAGAAGGAGACGGGTAACGCGTTCAAGGTCGAGGTAGAACTCCCCTCGGCCGATATGACGGTCGCGAAGCTCTTCAGCATCATCGCCACGGCACTGCCGGAGAACTGGCAGATTGCCGTACTTCCAGGTCGCGCGATCATGTACCCCGACGGTCGGCGCGACTATCCGAGTGTCTGGCGGTACTACCGCGGCGCCCAAGTGATCGACGTCAAGCCCGAGATCGACGAGAACGGAGAGATCCCCGAAGAGGACAACGAGGATGGTGCCGACTGAGGCGAGCGGCCAGATCACGCGGCGGGCCCCTTGCGGGAACGCGTCGCGCGGCAAGTGGCTCCGCACAGTCGGGCAAACCAGTGCAGGGGCGTGAAGACCGGCAGCAGCGGGTACACCCGATGCCATCAGTCCAGGGTGCCTCGCAAAGCTCGGGTCGTCCGAGTCAGAGGCGAGGCGTCCCGTGCTCCAAGTAGGAGGTCGCCGAGCGAGATCGGGCGGCAAGGCCAGCGTGGACTCGCCGGGCCAGGCGAGGGATGAGGAGCGCGTCGATCTGGTCGGCGGTGTGGAAGGCGTACTCACCGATCTCCACGCCGTCCAGGTTGATCTGAGCTCGCTCCTCTGCGGGGAGGATGCCCCCATCGAAGACGAAGAGCAGTTTGTCGCCCTCGGTCGGGTGGGGGGCCCAGTCCGCGACGAGGAGGCGGCCGATGGTCGGGGTGATGCCGAGCTCCTCCTTGACCTCCCGGGCCGCGCCCTCGCTCGGGGTCTCGCCGGGGTGCAGGTAGCCGCCCGGGATCTCCCAGCCCGGCTTGTAGGTGGGCTTCACTAGGAGCACGCGGTCAGCTTCGTCGAAGAACAGCACGCCGGCGGCGGTGCGCGGCTGGGCCACGGCCTCGGGTGCGTCGGAGTCGCTCATGACCATGACTGTAGCCGTCCCCGGCGGGCTACCCCACGATGCGCAGTCGCTGGGCCACGCCCGCGAGCTGGTGGCTCGGCTTGCCGCGCTGCTGCCGGATCCAGGTGGTCACCAGGCGCCGTGGGATGAAGTGGTAGCGGACTTGTTCCGGGGCCAGCTCCTCGGCGTCCAGTACCAGGGCGAGGGCCTCGTCCGTCCGGTTCTGCGCGCTGTAGGCGCGGGCCACTTCCAGGGTGTGCCGGACGGCGCGTGAGCTCCGGCGGCGCTGGAACCTGGGTGACGGGCCCGTCACACACCTGGTCCGGCGGATGGAGTCCCACGGCATCGTCGTTGTAGTGCCGCCCGCTGCGGACATTTCCGCCGCGACGGTCGACGCCTTCTCATCCCGGGCAGCGAGGCCGCTCGCAGTCCTGACGCCCAACCGCGCCGACGACGTCTTCCGGCACCGCTTCACCGCAGCGCATGAACTCGGGCACCTCGTTCTGCATGGTGATGCCACAGGCGACAGCCGTCAGGAGAAGGAAGCCGATGCCTTCGCAGCGGAATTCCTCACCCCGCAGGCCAGCATCCTGCCACTGCTACCGCGCCGCATGGACCTCGCCCGACTGGCTGAACTCCGACGTACCTGGGGCGTCTCCATCCACTCGCTGATCTACCGCTGCCGTGAACTCGGGCTCATCTCCGATGCCACGACCAGCCGCGCGTACCAGCGACTGCGTGCGCTGGACGGCCAGCCGGGCTTCACCGCCGAGCCTGTCAGCAGCTACTCCGGTGAACAGCCAGCTCTGCTGCGTCAAGCGTTCGAACTGGCTGCGGAGGAGGAAGGACTCACAGTGGAGAAGCTCGCACGGGAGCTGGCATGGAAGCCAGCTCCCGTGAGCGAGCTGTTGGGCGTGACCGACCAGCGCCCAGTGCTGCGACTCGTGCGCTAGTACTACAGGGCTAGATCTGCATCATCTGGAGGCGCATGCGCCGACGGAAGTGATGTCGCCTGGCCTCAATTTGGTGGCGGCGGCGGAGCGTTGACCAGTGCAGTGCGTGGCGTATCTCGTGGAGAGGGCGGCCGATGAGGTTGAACAGGCGGCGGGCCTCCGCCAGGCTCACCGGCCGCTTCCAGGGGCGAGGCCGGGCGCCCGCCATGGGGGATTCACCCGGTTGCGCCGGGTTCGTCCCCGCGGTGGCCACGGGTTGTCCACAGGTCGAGGGTCCCCTTTTGAAGCGTCTGGCGCATCGCCGCGAGCAGGCACAGGGCGAGCATGGCCATCGTGATGTGCCGGTACCAGGCGTCGTACTTGCGGACCTGGTACTGGTCGAGCCCGGCCTCCTGCTTCGCGGCCTCGAAGCACTCCTCGACCGGCCAGCGCGAGCCGACAGCCCGCACCAGTTCGCCGAGCGGGTCGCGGCGGGGGTTGAAGCAGTGAAAGTAGGCCAGCTCGGTCCCGTCCAGACTGCGCCGGACAAGGAACTGGCGTTGTGCGTCAGGGGTGTTGAGCACAGCCCAGTCGTAGGTGCGAAAGCCCTTGGCGCCGATGCCGCAGGCCCTGCGGGTGAAGGCGCGCTCGGGCAAGGCGGCCACCAGCGCGTCGATCCGGGCCGTGCGCCCGGCCGCGTCGGTGACCTCGGTGCTCTTCGGCACCGCCATCACATACGACAGCGACCGCTCCTCCAGGAAGGCCCGCAAGCCGGGGTTCTGCCCAAACTCCTCGTCGGCCAGGAACCA
>NZ_JBVHLF010000177.1:0-5848 GCF_055559155.1 Kitasatospora sp. NPDC024654 | reverse complement strand
TGCCCCTTGCCGTCCCCCGACATCGCCAAACCCCGCGCCCACTCGCTACCCTGCACGTGAAAGGTGCCCCCACCCCGCCGACGATCTGACCCTAGACAAGCCGGATCATCGCAGGTGGCAGGGCACCTTTCCCATGCCGTGACAAACAGTCACCGATCAACAGTGACGTGATGAAACATCGAGGCCTGTGCTGGGCCGCCTTGAACTCCGCCTGATACTTGGCCATTAGGAGATCCGGATACTTGTGCGTCAGCAGCCACCGCTTGATCTGGGCTTCCTCAGCCAGGTCGAGGATGGTGAGTTTGCCCGAGGAATGCAGTGGGGTGCCGGCCAGTAGCCGGTCGGCAGCAGCCCGCAGCTTGACGCACAACTCCTGTGGCGGCTCCTGCTCGGCCTTCACCGCGCGTCTCCTCCAATGCGTCCACGCTCGTGTTCCTCGATCAGCCGGTCC
Source organism: Kitasatospora sp. NPDC024654 (assembly GCF_055559155.1). Taxonomy (NCBI): domain Bacteria; kingdom Bacillati; phylum Actinomycetota; class Actinomycetes; order Kitasatosporales; family Streptomycetaceae; genus Kitasatospora; species Kitasatospora sp. NPDC024654. The sequence continues at coordinate 5,397 of NZ_JBVHLF010000177.1, read as the reverse complement.
AGCTGGGCCAAACGTCGGCGCTCACGCTCCCAGCGGATCGGCGGACTCGCCTCGTCGACGACCATGGCCCTCAACTCGGCTGCTTCGGTTCGCAGTTCGTCGATGTTGTCTTCGGTGCGGCAGATGTTGACGCAGGCCGGGTGGCAGCCCTCGGTGTCCGGGGTGACCCGTGCGTCGTCGAGGGAGGGATTCAGCTCGCAGCGTGCCGTCGCGGCGGTGAACACGCAGGTCATTCCCCTACCGGGGTAGATCTGCAGCGAGGCGTTCGCCATGACGTGTCTCGCCTCCGCCCCGGTCCTCAGGACCCGCCCGGCGAACTTCCTCGCCCCTCCGCTGACCCGCGATCGATAGGTGCCCGCGGCGGGGCCGCTGACATGCTCGCCGGCCTTCAGACGCCGGTCTGAGTCCTGCAAGTCCTCCAGTCGGGACAGCCACCGCTCGAACGCCAGATCGTCAGGGAAACCCGAGGCGTATGTGCCTAATGGTGGAGTCGGGTATTGGAACCCTCTGAATGCCTGTCACTCCCGTGCCATGATCGGTGCATGAGGGAGTAATCCTGGCCTGAGGACGGCATCGAAGTCGGAGCCCGAGCCAGGGCGGCGTGGTCCGCGACATGCCAGGCGCTACTGAACTTGAACTCGTGATGTCGGTCCAGGTCCCGGGCCTGCACGCCGCCGCTGCGGGCGGAGATCGCCGCGACCGATACCCCAACTCCCGCTGCTCAACAGGCTCCGGCGGTGCCGACTGCCGTAGCCCGTGGCCCCGCACTGGTCGGCCCGCCGCCCCCAGCAGCATGCCGGCGGTCCCCACTGAGGCGCTGTTCTCCCGCGTCCAGACCCGTCAGGCGGTGTGACATGACCGAATAGGACACCGACAAGAATCTGCGGCCACTTCTAGCGAAGATCACCATCACCGGTTGGGCCACGCTCACCGAGGATATGAGCAGGGCTCATCCAGAACGAGACCCGGGGCATCGACAGCCTCGCCTGGTCACCGCCTTGGAGGGCACGTTCGGCATCGTCATCCCCGACGAGGCCACCGGCTAGCTGGAAACCGTCGACGACATCCGCCGCTGCGTGGAACCGCTCACTGCCGCGGAGACCACGCTCCCCGCACCCGAAGGACCCCCCCGAGTGAGCCTCCGCGAGATCAAGCCAGGTAACCGCGGCTACCTCTACGTCAACAGCCATCCGACCGGCTGCAAGACGGTGGTTGACCGCATGTGGCAGCACCTACCAGACTCCGCTGGCGGCCGGCCCGGCCCGGTCGCCCTCGTCATCGGCTCCAGCGCCGGCTACGGACTGGCTGCGACCCTGGTTGGCCTGCGTACCCACCGGATGCGCGGACTCGGCATCGCCTTCGAGTCCACCGCGACCGAGCGCCGCACCGCCAGCGCGGGCTGGTACCGCACCGCGCGGACCGCCGAACTCGCCGCCGAGGCCGGCGCTGACTTCACCTTCCTCAACGGCGACGCCTTCTCCGAGGGCGTCAAGGACGAGGCCACTGACCAGCTCGCCGCCCGCTTCGGCAAGATCGACCTGCTCGTCTACAGCATCGCGGCCCCGCGTCGCACGGACTCGCTGACCGGGGAGGTCCACCACTCCGTCATCAAGCCGCTCGGCACCGACTACCAGGCCAAAACCCTCGTGTTCGAGGACGGCCTCCCGCGGATCGGCGAGTTGCACCTGCAGGCCGCGGACGAGGCCGAGCGCGAGGCGACCGTGCAGGTCATGGGCGGCGCCGACTGGCAGATGTGGATCGACACCCTGCAGTCCAAAGGCCTGCTCGCCGACGGCTTCCAGACCGTCGCCCTCTCGTACGTCGGATCCGACATCACCGCCCCCATCTACCGGGCCGGAACCATCGGCGCCGCCAAGCAGCACCTGGAAGAAACCGCCCGCGCCATCAACACCCAGCTCAAGGGCACAGGCCACGCCTACACCGTCGTCGCCGGCGCGGCCGTCACCCAGGCCTCCACCGCCATCCCAAGCATCGCGCTCTACACCAGCATCCTTCACCGCGTTACCGGTGACAGCTGGCAGGCCACCGTCGACCAGGCAGCGGCCTTGTGGAACCAGCTCGCCGGTGACGCCGAACTCGACCTGGACGACCAAGACCGCATCCGGCTGGACGACTGGGAGATGGACCCCGGGGTTCAGGCTGCCGTCCGCGCCGTGTGGGACCAGGTCGACGCCGACACCATTGCCACCAGCGCGGACACTGGTTGGTTCCGCGACCAGGTCGGCCAGCTCTACGGCTGGGACGTTCCCGGCGTCGACTACGAGGTCGCAGCCGAGACCACCGTCCCGTGGCCCGCTTCCCCGTCGTCCGACGCCGCCACCCCGTAGAGCCCTATCCGCCCTTCGAGGATAAGAAGCCGCTCCCGCTGCCGTTCCACCCGCTCGTTCTGGGTGGTCAACGGCGGCTGACGGCGGCGGCATAGGCGGCCCAGTCGCCGGCCGATGCCTTCTGCCACTGGACGGCGACTTGGATGTGGATGCCGAGCATGCGGGCCAGGATCGCGGCCGGGACTTCCTCGGCGAGGGCGAACAGGGCGGTGGACCGGGCCTGGCCTGGTTGGATTCCGACGGCGATCAGCCGTAGGCCGAGCCGGTCGGCGCTGATGTGTTGGCCTGGGCGTTGACCTGGAAACAGCCAGGGCGTCTGATCGGCGTGTCCGATCACTGTGTAGGGGCGGCGTGTTGCGATCAGGTCGAGGACCAGTGCGGCGAGCGGTTCGGGCAGGACGGTCGGGGAGGTTCCCAGCTGGATCGAAACCCGGCCGTTCGCCTCTGTGACCTGATCGACGGTGAGGCTGCTGATCGTGCTGAGCCGTTGGGCGTAGAAGAGCAGGAGCAGTCCGGCGACCCGGTCGGCCGTGGTCAGCGTGGCGTCGTGGAGGAGCCTGCGGGCGTCGTCCCACCGGCCTTCGGAGTCGTGAGGGCCCACAGGGCCCTGCCAGCGCTCGGCGCCGAAGGTCAGCCCCTTCGCCAGCCGGTTCTTGGTCGCCCAGCGGATGAAGTGGCCGGTCTGGTCCCGGTAGCTGAGGTCCTCGCCTGCTTTCCACTGGTCCAGGTCGGGCTGGGTGCAGGTGGTGAGGGTCAGACCTCTGCCAGACAGCCAGTCCAGGAAGTTGACGGCGGCGGTGATGTGGCTGCGGACGTTGGCCATCTGCAGGTGCGTGGCGTGGCCGGCGCCGAGGCGCCCGCGCAGGCGTCGTAGGTGGTGCCAGACCGCGTAGCGGTGCAGCATCGCTCGTTCTTCGTGATCGTCACGGGATGCGAGGGTCCGGGAGGTCCAGCGTTCGAGTTTCACCAGGCGCTCGTCGCGGTCGGGCAGTATGCCTCCGGCAACGAGAACGGCCCTCAGGTGGTCGAGGGTCTTGCCGGCCGTGAGCTCGTCGAGGACGTCGTGGGTCACCGCGCGCTGGTCGGCCGCGATCTCCTTCATCAGCCTGGCGACGACCGGGCGCGACAGCCAGGCGACTGCGGTGACCGGTCGGTCGATGCCGATCAATGCGGCGTGTAGCGGGGCCAGTTCCTGGCGAACGGACCCGTCGGGGCCGGCGAACACCTCGTCGGCGCGTTGGGTGAGAGTGCAGCGGTGGCAGGGCCGGTGCGCGCTGGTCTGCCAGGTGGTTTTGCAGATCGGGCAGCGTTCCCAGAAGTCCGGGTCGGGATTGAGGCACTTCGCGCACAGCGGTGCCTTGCGTGTGCCGCCGCGGATCGAGGCTGTGGTGTGGCAGCCGCTGCAGCGGGCCCACCAGGACTGGCACCGCTCGCACCACGGTTCGCCGCTGGCGGCGGAGATCTCGCAGCGTGCTGATCGCCCGCAGATCCCGCAGGTCGCGGTGGTGTGCGGCCGGCAGTGCTGGCACCAGGGGCCGTCCGCAGTGCGGGCCGCGACGCGCCGTCGGCGCCCGCAGCCGCGGCAGTCTTCGAGGTTGATCGGATTGCTGCTGAGGCAGTTCGGACACAGCGGGCGGCCCTCGGCATCTCGGGTCGCCGGTTCGCGGACCGATCCGCAACCCGCGCAGGGCACCGCCCGGTGGTGCGCAAAGCAGGTGCGGCAGACCCGCTGCCCGTCCAGCAGCTTGGACAGCGCCACCGTCCGACCGCAGCGCGGGCACGAGGGCCGCGCGATGTTACTCGCACCCGCCGCGAGGAGTTCGTCAATGAAACGCAGCACCGCCGGGGTGGGGGCGTCGCTGCCCGCGCCGGTCAGCAGGGAGGGCCGGTTGACGATCGCCCAGGCCAGCCGACGCTGCCCGGTCGGGCGGACCGTCGCCCGGCCCAGTGCGGCCATGACGTCGGTCGCATCGAAGCCCGGTGAGACGGCGGCGACGGCTTGTGCCAGCAGCACCGTCGGGTCGCCCTGGTCGTCGGGGCATTGATCGCAGCGAGGCTGGCCGTGACGGTCGCGGGTGGAGACTCGCCGCTGGTCTCCGCAGGCGGCGCAGGTCTGGGCCGTGTCTCGGCATGCCGAGCAGAGCAGGTATCCCCGTCGGCTGATCATGTAGGTCAGTGTTCGTCCGCATTCACCGCACCGTGGAGCGGCTATCGAGGTCGCGCCGGCCTCCCGCAGTCCTCGCAGAAGTTGTCCCACCGACCATGCGACCGGCGGCCCGCCGGTCGTCAGCACCTGCGGGCAGTCAGCGAGGAGCTGAGCCAGCCGACGGCGTTTCGCGCGCCCGCCGGCGACATCGACGACGACGTCGTGGATCCGGGCGGCGTCCAAACTGCGTTCGACCGTCGAGACCAGCCGCACGATCAGGCCCACCGGGTCCGCCAGGGCCTCGTCGATGGTGTCGGTCACTGGTCCACCGGGGCGATCCTGGCCCGCTTGGGCCGCAGATCGCCGATGCTCTCAGCGGCTGTCCCGCCTGCAGCGGCTTTCTTGGGCCTCTGAGCGGCGCCGGCTGCGGCGACAGGTTCGATCAGGTCGTCCATCGTGCAGTCCAGGATGTCCAGCAGGGCCATAAGGATCTTCAGGCTGAGGCGCTCGGGGCGCTCGACGACGAGGCGGTAGACCTGGCTGGAAGACAGGTTGATGCCGCGCGCTGCCAGCGGCGGCAAGAGGTCAGTGGTGGAGAACATGCCGTGATCCGCCATCAGGTGACGCAGGTGCCAGCGGTAGTCGAGCTTGGCGGCCATCATCGGTCCTTCCCGGTCGGCGCCTCGTCGAACGCCGGGTTGAGTGCGTTACCCAGAGCAGTGTTCATGAAGTCGTCGCTGACGTGGGTGTATACGGCTGTCGAGCTGTCGCACTCGTGGCCCACTTGCTGCCGGATAAAACGCCTATCTACTCAGGTTGAACTGGCAGTGTCTGGCGGGCTGATCTCGGTGAATCCCGTGATCAGTCCGGTCTCGGCGAGGCAGCCGTCGATCAGTTCGGGCC
>NZ_JBVHLF010000176.1:0-5911 GCF_055559155.1 Kitasatospora sp. NPDC024654 | reverse complement strand
CAAGGCCCGGGATCACTGTTGCTCAATTCCGGAGTGGCTCCGAAGCGCGGGCTGCGACCTGCGGCAACGCGGGGGCTGTTGCGACCCTCCTGACCGGTCTCTGCTGCTCGGCCGAATTGAGCAACAGAGTCGTGCCCCGCGTGCTCGCCGCGCTGCGCCCGAAGATGCTGAAGCTCGCCGCCACCCGGGCCCAGGGCGTTCACCCGTACTTCGTCACACCCGAACACACCCGCCGGGCCCGCGCAACGCTCGGCCCCGACCCGCTGCTCGCCCCCGAGCAGGCCGTGGTGGTCGACACCGACCCCGACCGGGCGCGCGCCACCGCCCGCGCCTACTCGGCCGTCTACCTGCGCCTGCCCAACTACCTCAACAGCCTGCTCGAACTGGGCTTCACGGACGCCGACTTCGACGACGGAGGCAGGGACAGACTCATCGACGCGGTGGTGCCCTGGGGCACCCCGGAGACGCTGGCCGAGCGCATCCGGGAGCACTACCAGGCCGGTGCCGACCATGTCGCCGTGCAGCCCATCGCCGACACCCTGCAGCAGCAACTGCGAGACCTGCGTCTCCTCGCCCCCGCCCTGATGCCCAGCTGAAGCCGCCGAGCAGCCGCCCATCGGAGTGGTGCCCGCACCCTCATGATTCGAGCGTATGTTCGACTGAATCGAGCGTTGCGCAACACCGGCTCTGACCAGCACGTTTGCGCCGATCTGCGACCACGGCCAGCAAGATCGGCGGGCGACTCCAGCGCCATGGCCGGGGTCCCGTTGCCGGCTGGCCGACCTGCTGCGCACGCTGGAGGGAAGCGATAGGCCCACCGGGCCAGGAGGCGAGGTTCGTGATGAGCAGGCTCGAAGAGCAGATCGACATCGACGCGCCCGCGCGGAAGGTCTGGGACCGGCTGCACGACGTCGAGTCCTATCCCGCGTTCATGGACGGCGTCCAGAGCGCCCATGCGCACGGCAGCAACCGCGCCCATCTCGACGTCCAGACCAAGAGCGCGCAGCAAGAGTTCGAGGCCGTCCTCTCCGATCGCGACAACGACCAGGTCATCGCCTGGCGGACGGAGGGCAGCCCGGCACTGAAGGGCGACCTCACGGTGCGATCACTGGACCAGGACCACAGCCAGGTGCAGATCCGGATGGAGTACGAGCCGGACGCCATCCACGACGCCTTCGGCGGCCCGCGAGGAATGGCCCAGATCCACCGGATCGAGAACACGGTCCGAGGCGACCTCGAGCAGCTCAAGAACCTGGTGGAGGCGGAAAGGTAACTCCTGACGTCGTGATCCACGCCGCCCGGTGTGGGCGGCGTGGAGCAGGTGAGGCCGCAGCGGAGCGGGGTGAGCCGCTGATCGGCCGGATGGCGATCGACCTGGAGTGCGGGGTGGTGATCAGCCTGAGGGCGGCAGCTGGCCGCCGGCCCTCCGCCCGCAGTTCCTCGCCTGCGGCGGGGCGGACTGGTAGGCGACGCCGGCAATCTCGCCATCGCGCTGGATGCCCTGCTGGCCGAGCACAGCGTGACCCGCGCCGCCGCACGTCTGCACACCTCGCCCGCCGCCATGAGCCGCACCCTCGCCCGTCTGCGCCGCATCCTCCAGGACCCCCTCCTGGTCCGGGCCGGACAGGCCATGGTTCCCACCCCACGCGCCCAGGCCCTGCGTGAGGAGGCGGCCGCAGTGGTGCGCAGCCTCGGAGCGCTGCTCAGCCCCGGCGCGAGCGTCGACCCCGCCAGCCTCCGCAGCACCTTCACCCTCCAAGCCGCCGACCTGGTCGGCGCGGCACTGGCCTCGGGACTGCTGCAGCTGGCCCAGCGGGAGGCGCCGGGGGTCTCGTTCCGGATCCGGGCCGAAGAACTGGAAGCCGGCCCCGCCCTGCGCGACGGCCGGGTCGACCTGGAGATCGGATCCATCGACCACGTGGACCCCGAAACCCAGATCGAAGAACTGGTCAGCCTCCGCATGGTGGCGGCCGTCCGGCCCGGCCATCCGCTCACCGAAGGGCCGCTGACCCCAGCCCGGCTCGCCGCCGCCCAACACGTCGCGGTCAGCCGCCGCGGCCGGTTCACCGGCCCCCTCGACACCGCCCTGGCCGAGCAGAACCTCCACCGGCGGGTCGGCATCGTCCTCCCCAGCCACCTGGCCGCCATGACCCTTGCCGCCCGCAGCGACATCGTCTGTCTCGTACCCGCCGCACCCCCCGGCGCCGCACCCTCGCCCCTGACCGACGACGCCAGCGCCCTCGGACTGCAGCTCCTCGACATCCCCCTGGCACTGCCACCACTGACCATCGGCATGGCCTGGCACCCCCGGCACACAGCCGACGGAGCCCACCGCTGGCTCCGCGACGCCGTCCGCCGGATTCTCCGCGCACCGACAGCAGCTTCTGAGATCGCCGTGGCGGACGCGATCGACCCCGAGTAGTACGAGACCGCCCGGCCCGTGCGGATGCATGTCCGTTGACGCTGGTGGGTGTGACCGGTGGGGAACTCACCGACGAACAGTGGAATTTGATTGGGCCCTATCTGCCGACCGGGAGGTTCGGGCGGTACCCGGAGCGGCTTCGGGATCAGTTCGAGGGGTGATCTGGCGGTTCCGGTCCAGTGCCCAGTGGCGGGAGACGCCCCATGAGTTCGGACCCGGGTCGACCGGCAAACCACGGGAACGGAACAAGATGTGGGTCGAGGAGCGGCTGGCCGTCTCCGAATCGCCGTGCCGGGCCCGCTCCTCGTGTACGGTCCGGGCCACGATCTCCCTGGCCCGCCGCGGCCGCGTTCACGCGGGAGCCGTGGGATCTCAGGGCTCCCGCGTGAACGACTGTGCGTGGCGTCAACGTGCGAACTTCTCGATGGCCGCTGGAGTGACGGGGGTGAAGAAGTTGACGAGGTTGCCGTCGGGGTCACGGAACAGCAGCGACCGGTTGCCCCAGGGCATCGTGGTGGGCTCGCTGACGAAGTCGGTGACGAAGCCGGTCAGGTTCTGGTGAACGCGGTCCACGTCGTCGACGAGGAACTCGGTGATCACGCTGTGGTTGTCCGCCGGGCGGGCGGAGCCCGGGGCGAACAGCGGGACGGTGCGGGTGCTGGCGATCGCGAGGGTTGCGCCCGCGGTCCTGAGTTCGGCGAAGTCCTCGGTGGCCCACGTCGCCCGAGCCCCCGTGGCTCGCTCGTAGAACGCGACGAGACGCGCCACGTCGCTGGTGATGATGCGGATCGAGACGAAGTCCATGGGATCTCCTTGGCTCTGCTGAAGGCGTGCACTCCGCAGGCTAGGAGAAATAGTGGACAGATTCGGTCCTGTATTTGCGTTAGATTGTGCACATGCCTCGACCCACTGGCCGCGTGCTGACACTCCTGGAGCTGCTGCAGTCGGGCGGCACCCGGACCGTGGCCGAACTCGCCGACCGGCTCGGCGTCGAAGGGCGCACCGTGCGGCGGTATGTGGACCAGCTGATCGACCTCGACGTGCCAGTGGAATCGGTGCGCGGCCGCTACGGCGGTTACCGGCTCGCCCCCGGGTACCGCTTGCCTCCGCTCATGCTCAGCGACGACGAGGCGCTGGCCGTGCTGCTCGGCCTGGTCGCCGGCCGCCGAGCAGGGTTGACGACGTCGCAGCGCTCGGCGAACGAGACGGCATCGGCGAAGATCCGGCGGGTGCTGCCCAAGCGCATCGCGCGTCGGCTCGACACGCTCCTGGAGGATCTCGCCTTCACGGACCAGCCCGGCGAGTTCGACACCCCGGACGCTGGGATCCTGCTCACCGTCGCCGACGCGGTGCGCCACCGCCGACCGGTCTCGATCCGCTACACCGACCGTGACGGACGGCGCAGCGAACGCACGCTGCACGCGTACGGGATCGTCACCCATGCGGGCCGGTGGTACGTCACGGGCAGGGACGCCGAGATCCGCGAGGACCGAACCTTCCGACTCGATCGCATCGCGGACGCGAGGACCCTGCCCGGCTCATTCGAAGCGCCCGCGGGTCCCGGTCCGGCACAGCGCGTGTTGTCGGGCTTCGCCACGGCCGGGTACCAGCACGAGGTGACCTTGCGGATCCACGCGACAGTCGAGCAGATCCGCGCCCGCCTTCCCGCCAGCGTCGCGAGCCTGGAGGAGCACGAGCCCACGGCAGGCCGGGACCGGGCGGCCGAGCGCTGGCTGCGCGTCGAGCTACGGGCGGAGCGGCTCGACTGGTTGCCCCCGGTACTCGCCTCGCTCGACCGGCCGTTCGTCATCGAGCGCCCCGACGAACTGCGCGACCTCGTCGTCGCGCTCGCCGATCGCTTCGCGTCCTACGCCCGCCAAGCCTGACAGCGGGGAACGCATGTCATGAGATGCGTCCGCCCTGCACGCTCGGCGGTCAGCTCACGCATGGCGTGGGAGACGTGGGTGTTGAGCCGGTCCCGGACCAGCACGATCGGCGCCCTCTCGAGCTGATGGGTGCCGTCGATCATCGCGATCATCCGCACCGTCTCCCGGCGCCGGCGTCCCGCAGCGGTCAGCCCGCCGTGGTCAGGCTCGCTTGCCGACGCGCTCCGGCAGCTTGGTGAACAGGCGCCTGGCGTTGGTGTGACCGATCTTGATTCGGTCGTTGTCGCTGATGGCGGCGCTGTCGAGCCAGTCGGAGGCCTCCCGCATGGATTCGTAGGGGTAGTCGCTGGAGTACAGCACGCGGTCGGAGCCCATCTCGGCCATGGTCGCGTTGAGCGTCTGGGTGTGGAAGTTGTCGCTGGTCGTGACGTAGAAATTGTTGAGCAGGTAGTGGGTCAGCGGCTTCTCGTACTTGATCAGGTCGCCCATCCTGGCCGCGCGGTGGTCGATGCGCCAGATGTTGAACGGCAGGGTCTCGCCCAGGTGGCCGAGGATGATCGTGAGCTTGGGGAAGCGGTCGAACAGGCCACTGGTCCAGGCACAGCGTGTGGGTGGCGGTTTCGACGGTGAAGGTCCACACGGCGCCGAACAGTTCCGGGTGACCCTCGTAGATGCCCTGGTTGCCCGGCAGCGGGTCGCGCGGGTGCAGGTAGGCCGGCACGCCGAGTGCCTCGAGGCGCTCCCAGAACGGCAGGTAGCGCTCGTGGTCGTAGTACCAGCCGGTGTTGGCGTCGTTGATGTTGGTGAAGCCGTTGAGCATCGCACCGTGGAACCCGAGTTCGTTCACACAGCGCTCCAGCTCGGTCGCGGCCACGGCCGGGTCCTGCCGGCGTGGCAGGGGTGGTCGGCCACGGTATCGGCCGGTTCTGTTCGGAGTGGCGATCAGACGCCGTGCTTGACAACGGCGTTCTGCTGTCCGGCGTCCACCCACGCCCTGGTCACGGCGGGCCGTCGGTCGGCGAGGGCGCCGAGGATCCGCTTCCCGCCGTCCCAACCCGGGCTGGCGGCGGGAGCGTTCGGTGAGGCCTCCACGGCCCGCCGGTCGCACCGCACGACGCCGACAACGGATGACCGGGTGCCCCCGTGACGCCTACGCGTCTCACCGGCGGCTGTGGGAGCAGCGTGTGAGGGTGGGCAGTGAGCCGCTTCCGCATCCGGCCGCACCCCTGGGGACGGCCCGGCGAGGCTCCCACGGGATGCCGCCACGGCGGCATCCCCGCCTGTGGCGGCCGGACTCTTCGCGACGGCCCGTGCTCATCCCCCTGCGGAGGAACCCATGCGGGACAAGATCGCCATCGAGGAGCACTTCGCCACGGACGACCCCGACACCGTCTGCCAGTCCGAGGAGTACTTCGCCACGAACAAGTGGCCCGAGGCCCGGCCGCAACTGCTGGACCTCAACGACATACGGCTGAAGAAGATGGACGCCACTGAGGCTTGCAGATGGAGGTGACAGATAGTCAGTTCGGCTCTATGTATGGGAGGTGAGGTATCCCGATGGGGGTGGCCTGACCGCGCGGGAGCGTGCTCAGCGTGAGCGGGT
>NZ_JBVHLF010000175.1:0-6083 GCF_055559155.1 Kitasatospora sp. NPDC024654 | reverse complement strand
GATGATCAGACGATCGCAAGAAGGGTCGGATTTGCTCCGGTGGGTCCCGTTTCATCCGCCGTTCAGCGGTCAGTTTTCAACCGTCGCTGAGAATCCCTCGCGCCTTGCGATGCTCTTGCTGCTGAGCAACATCTGCTCTCGGTACTCGCCAATAAAGCCACTCGGTCAGAGCACGGCCTCGTGCGACCTGCGCGTCCTGCCGCGCGGCAGGATCAGGGCCCGCCCCGAGCACTGAATGCGAAAGGCCTGGTCTGGGGAGCGGTCCCCGGGCCAGGCCTTTCGCATTCAGCGTTCGGGGCGCGGTGAGCCCCTCAAGAAGTTCGTCGAGCTCCTCAGGCGTGGACGCGACCCTCAGGATTGCCGCCCCCTCGGGGGCGGTCGCTCCGAGCGGGCGGAGGGCGGAACACGGCTCCGGGTGTCCTTCGTCAGCCGGGCGCTGGGGAGGCAAGGCTGGCGGGGTGGAAACGGCGTTTCCAGTGCTCGGCCCCACTGGTCCGAAGGCTACGTCCAGTTGTGGCCTGGGCGTCGTCTACACAACCCTCGAACTCTCAGTCGGCCGCCTTGAGGCTGTACGGCGCCGGATGGCAAAGGCTCGGCTCAGGCATCCACTGCCAGCTGCCGTTGCTTGGCCTGGTAGGCCTCCCAAACCGTCGCCGCAGCACTCTCGACGTCCGGATGGAGGAGCGGCTGGTCCGGGTCTGCGGAATCGGCGAGGGCCATGCCCTCAGCCACAGCCACCCAGCCAGCCAACCCGCCTGCGCCGTATTCGATCCATCCGGTTACGCCAGTGTCCTCGAGTACGACGTACCGGACGTTGCGGTCGCTCTGCCATCCCGTCAGCTGCCAGGTCGGGCCGAGCAGCGGCAGCGGTTCGCTCTCTGTGATGCGCCCCAGCCCCCGCTGCGCTGGGGACACCAGGTTCAGTCCGGTGACCATGGCCAGGGTGCGGCTGGGCTTCCTTGTCTGCCCTTCTCCCTCTTGCGTGGCTTGTGTCACCGACGCGGCCGTCAGGCGTTGAAGCAGAAGGGCCAGCTCTTCGTCGGTGCACGCGGCGAGGAGTGTAACCGCCCAGTCCGTGGCGGTGGCGCCCAGTTGAAGGAGCCGGCGGCGTGCCGTCGCGGCGTCCGGCTCGGTACGGGGACGCTGCTGCGGCACATCCGCAGCTTCTACTTCGGTGAGCATCGGGGTCTGCGTGGAAACGCCGTTTCCACCCTTGGCCGGCTCCCGGTCTGCGGCGTGCTTCCCACGGGGGGTGGAAACGGCGTTTCCACCCCTGGCGCTGCGCTTGGGCGCCGCTGCGCGGTCCTCGATCGCCTTCTCGACCGCGGCCTTCTGCTGTTCCTGGGGCAGGCGGCCAGCCGAGCGGGCGACCTCGACGGGGACGGCCTTCTCCTCCACCGCCTGCTGAAGTTCGGGGGTCAGGTTGAGAAGGGCGAGGCGCTGGGAGACCCAGACATGGGATTTGCCGAGGCGCTTGGCGACCTGTCGCTGCGAGCCGTGCACGGTGATGAGTCGGGAGAGAGCCTTGGCCTGGTCGAGAGGTTCGATCTCAACGTGCTGGACCGCAGCGACGAGGGCCGACTCAAGCATGTCGTCGGCGGTCTCGGCCTGGTCATCGTCCACGTGGATGGGCAGCTCGTCGAGTCCGGCGAGGGTCGCTCCAGCGAGGCGCCGGTTCCCGTCGAGGACGACGTACTCGGCGGTGCCGATCCGGGCGTCGTGGCCGGGGTGGGCGTTCAGGAAGGCAGTGCGCGTCACCACGGTCAGCGGCTGGATGATGCCGCGGACTTCGAGGCTGTCGGCCATCTCCTTGATCTCGGTGAGCGTCTCGCGCGGGTTGAATGGGTTGTGGGCGAGCTGCTCGATCCGGGCGCGCCCGCTGATCTGCGGCGGCGCACTGACTGCGGAGAGCGAAGGCGTTCCGTCGAGAGCTGCCAGAGCCCGGGCCCGCTCGCTGACGGGCTGGGAAGCGACGGCGTCGAAGCTGCTGGAGCCGCCGAGCAAAGCGGCCTTGCCGCGGCCGCTCATGACAGCTCCCGAATGATCTGGCGCATGGTGTGGGCCTGCTCGGATTCAGGCGCGTAGTCGAGGAGCGGCTGAGTAACGCGGACGGCTTCGCGCTGCTCGCGCAGGTCCTTGTTGACCGCGAGGACGCGGGGGGTTCCGAGGGCCTTCCACTTCTCCAGGGAGGAGGTGGCGATGAAGCCGCGGCGGGAGTCGTACTTGTTGACAACCAAGCCGAGCTGCTGGAGCACCAGGTCATAGTCGGCGCTGAGGGCATCGATCTGCTTGACGAGCATGCCGTAGGCCTTGGCGGAGCTGTCCTCGGCTTCGACGGGGATGACGACACCGGAGCGGCCGTCCTGCTCGCCGTCACGTTGCCGCCCGTAGTAGAGAGCGGCATCCATGGCGAGGCCGAGGCTGGGCGGCGAGTCGATGATGATCACGTCGTAGTCCGGTTCGGCCGCGGCGAGGGCGCGTTCGAGGACAGCGTGCCGCGGACCTCGGAACATGGCGAGGCCAGCATCGAGCAGGAACGCGTCGAAGGCGGCGGGCAGGACGTGGAGTCGTCCGCCGAACCGGTCGCCGGGGATAACGACGACCAGGTCCCGGACGGTCTTGCGGACCTTGTCCCGGTCGATCATGTGCGTGACCAGGCTCTCCTCACCCGCGTCGATAGCGGGGATGTTGAGCTGGTGGCTCAGGTGGCCCTGCGGGTCGTAATCGATGAGCAGCACACGCTGGCCGTCTTCGGCGAAGGCCTGGGCCACACCGGCGGAAACGGCCGTCTTACCGACGCCGCCCTTCTGGTTGGCCATAACGATGCGCCGCGCCGGCTGGTCCGGGCTGACGCTCTCCTGGTCCGCGTGCTCGTCCAGCCAGAGCCGCACCGCCTGGGCGAGGCCCTGGATGTAGGACACCTCGCGGTTGAGGCAGTCCTCCTTGAACACGTCGTAGAGGCCTTCGGGAAGCCAGGTTCCGAAGGAGTCGGCTCCCGAGGTGTCGATGGTCGGGAGGGGAGTGTTGTGGGCCCGCCAGGCGACGATGCCGTCGGCGACGGCGTCCTGGACATCGATGCCCAGCTGAGCAGCACGGACCTTGAGGTCTTGACGGAGGGACGCGGGCAGCTTAGACGTTAGCTTTTCCCGCTCACCTCCCGAGTACGGGGATGCCATGGCGTCAGCATACTGACGCGAGCTGGCTGGTTACGAATCTAAACGGCGTGTCGGCACGTCAAAACCCTTCGAGTGCCCGGAGGGGTGGAAACGGCGTTTCCACCCCTCCGGCCCGAGCGACGTCCAGATATGGGAACGCAGAAGGACCCGTCTCCCCGGTGTCGCTTGGGTTCTAGGAGACGGGCCCTTCACTGTGTTGAGGATCAGGCTGGGACCCGGCCAGCATCACGGTCCAGACCGATGGCTCGGGTGACGACGGCGAGGGTGGCGGCCCAGTCACCGTCGAAGTGCACGGCCTTGTCGCAGATGTAGACCCGGACGGCAGAGGCGAGCCGGACCAAGCCCCCGTCCATCTGCCCTCAGGGCGCTGGAGAGTCCGCGCATTCCAGAAGACCGGCGACTCCCCCTGGATCAGCGTGGTTCACCTTCTCCCGGAGGCCGATGGCCAGTCGACAACGACTCCTTGACTCGAACGGCGAGCTCGACGGTTCGAAGTGGCCCCCGGCGCCCATCGGGCGCTCACGATCGGTACGCGGCGTCGTGATACCTGCGCAGCCTTGGGCCGCGGATCGAGGGCAGCCCGACCAGGGTGTCCCTGAAGGCGCCATCATGGGGTTCTAGGGGGTGCCAGGGGCGCGACGGCAGTGGGTAGTCATCGCGCAGGACACCCGCCGGGAGCACCCCGGTGGCGGGCGTCGGGTAGGTCTCCCCGGGGCTGGTGAGGTACGCCCAGACTCCGCTGTCCAGCGGCACCACCGTCGCCTCGCGGTCGGGTGGGCGCCACGGCTCGCCCGTGCCGGGGTGGCGGGGGACGAGGAGGACGTCGGGGCGGGGCCGGGGCTCGGGGATGCCCGGGCCGGCCAACCCCACCGAGCGGGGGCCGGGCCCGGGCGGGAGGTAGCGGGCCACGGCGTGGCCGAGCAACTCGGCGACGGGGCCGGCGGGGAGGGTCACCGGGTGGTTCTCGGTGGCCGCCACGAGGTGGGCCAGCGCGACGCCGACCGCAGCCTCCCAGCGGCGGCTCCACGACCCGTCGGGTTCGACGGGCGGGACGCGGTGTTCGGCACGCTCCAGGCCCGCCCAGTCGGGTTGCGGGTCGTCCGGGAGCCCCGAGGGGCGGGGGACGACCGCGTCGGGCTCCAGCCACACCGTCTGCCACGAGCCGCAGTCGTCGATCCGGGTCGCCACGGCCCGTCCGCACCCCGCACAGGCCAGATTGGGCCCGGCCCGGCCGTCCACGCCCCGGCAGTAGCCCTCGCACTTCTCCAGGATCAGAGTCATCGACCGGGAGTCACCGGGCGCGATGACGATCCTGCCCCGCGCGCCGAAGGAGACGGAGTACACCGGCGCGTACACCCCCTGCCTGGCAGCCGCTTCCTCTCCGACCTCTGCCCACAACCGCCAAGGAGGTCCGGTGGGCCGTGGGTCGACGGCGTACGTCGCCGGATCCATCAGCGGAGGATGAAGTTCCTCCCAGGCACCGTGGTGGGTGTGGACGGGGAGCGCGACCTGGGACACCGGTGCCGTCAACTCGGTGCAGCACCCAGCACACGCAAACACGTCCAAACAAGCTCCCCCTCGCTGCGGTCCCCGGGATTGTGCCTCGCTCGCGGCGGAGGATCCATCGGATTTCGGAGCGGCTCCAGGGCTTCCGGGGTGCGCGTCATCCCCAGGTCGGCCCCGCCCCGGGTCGACGAACGCCGCATGCCTACGAACACGTTAGGCAGCGCTGCGCCGTCCCCGCCGCCGAAGCCCGCCTACGGGCCACGATCGCCAAGCTGAAGAAGACGATCGCCTCGAAGAACGCGGAGCTCAAGCACCTTCGCGCCGACGTCCATGTCCTGGTCCGCGTCGTCAACCAGCTCACCCTGGAGAACCAGCGGCTCCGCGACCGGCTCGCGGCCGACGATCCCCACGTCGTCCCACTCAGACCGCGCCCACCCCAGTAGCGATCACCGGGAGCCAGCTCGGGAACTGTACGCGGGGCTGGTCGCTGGGGGTAGGGAGTTGTAAAGGGACCTGCGGACGCAGGCCGGTGCTCGGCGGGCTTGGGTGGGGTCCCGTAGACCGGCCCTGTGTCGCCTTGACCTTGCCCCAGGGGCAAGCCCCAGTGTTCGGGCATGCGGATCTTCATGGATATCGAGCCGCTGCGGCATCAGGACTTCCGCAGACTCTGGCTCGCGGGGGCGATCACGACGTCCGGTGCCCAGTTCACGGCAGTGGCCGTGCCGCTGCAGATTTACGGTCTGACCGGTTCGTCCGTCGACGTCGGGCTCGCGGGCCTTGTCGGCTTCGTTCCGATGGTCCTCGGGTCGCTGTGGGGAGGAGCCGTGGCGGATGCCGCCGACCGGCGTCTGGTGCTGCTGTGCACCAATTCCGGGATCGGGGTGGCCTCGCTGCTGCTGTGGTTCCAAGCCGCGGCCCACCTGCGTTCGGTGGCGCTACTGCTCGTCCCAGTGGGGCTGCAACAGGCCTGCTTCGGCGCGAACGCCGCCACAGGCGGTGCGGTCGTCGCACGCCTGGTACCCGCTACGGCCCTACCGGCGGCGAACACGCTGCAGTCGACAGCCTCCTGGTCAGCGGGAATCGCGGGCCCGCTGCTGGCCGGCGCGCTTCTGCCTGCTGTAGGGAGCCCCATGCTCTACTTCATCGATGCCGTGGCGCTCACAGCGACGCTCCTGGCCGTGTGGCGGCTTCCGCCGCTGCCGCCTGTCGGCTCCGGCAGACGCCGCGTTGGCAGGAACGACGTGTTGGCTGGGCTCCGGCTGCTCACCATGGACAAGGTCCTGATCGTTACCTACGCCGCCGACTTCTCAGAGTGCGGTTCGCGCCGTGATGCCCGATTCGCGATGAGGTCTGGGTGAGGTGCCCTGCTCAGTGGGGTGGGCCGGCGCTCAAGGGCGAGGC
>NZ_JBVHLF010000174.1:0-6098 GCF_055559155.1 Kitasatospora sp. NPDC024654 | reverse complement strand
AGCGAATCTCGAATGCCTGACCGGCAGAGATGCCCCAATGTCACCCCATCGAGCGACGCCAAACCCGGCATTACGGCGCGAACCGCACTCTGAGATCCATCAGGCGGTAGACCAGGCTCCGTCAGACAGCCGGAAGCCCTTGCGGGTCGTCTCGATCGGCTGCCCGGGTCGGTGGAGCTGTGAGGCGATCTGCGGGCGGATGAACCCGCTGGTGCTGGTGGCCATGGTGCCCAAGCCAACCTCGCCTGCCTGTCGGCCGGGCTGCTGCGCCCGGAACTTCCCTCAGCGGTGATGGCTTCCGTTATGACGCCCGTGGCTACGGCGCGTCGTCCACGTCCGGTGTGACCGATGACGGACTCGTCTGGCAGCATGCGGGATCATCATGTCCATTGATCGAAAGTGCGCGAAATGAACCGCAGTGAACTTGTGACTGCTCTTGCCGACCGTGCCCAGCTGTCCAAGAAGGACGCCGACGCCGTCCTGACGGCGTTCGCCGAGATCGCCGGCGAGATCGTCTTCAAGGGTGACGAGAAGCTGACGATCCCGGGCTTCCTGACGATCGAGCGAACCCACCGGGCGGCCCGCACGGCCCGCAACCCGCAGACCGGCGAGCCGATCCAGATCGAGGCCGGCTACAGCGCCAAGGTCAGCGCCGGCTCGAAGCTCAAGGAAGCAGCGAAATGAACACACGCGGGCTGCCGTACGCCGGCAGCCCGCATCCGGGAACGCTTCCGCCGCGAACACGCTGCTCGCCGCGACGATGATCCGCCCGGCCTCCTGGCGGATCCTGCTGCCCGGTTCGTCGCCTGGATGGCGTGCTGCCGGGGCGAGCCCGGCCCGGGGTGGGTACCGTGCGGGGCATGGGCAGGTACGTGCTGGAGCGGTGCACACGGTGTCGCGAACGGATCTGGATCCGCCCGGACACAGGGGCGGGCTGGACCTGCCCATGCGGCCACCGGGAAAGCCTGGGCCGCTCACCGAACGACTCCCAGCCGGACGAGGAATGGTAACCCCAGGCCACGGCGGCCTCCTGCCCACCGCCCAAGACTTCCCGACAGCGCCCACCGCCACTGTGACCGCTGGCATCGTCCAGGCACTCGTCCTCCACAGGAAGACCACCGGCCTCAGCCAACGCCAGATCGCCCGGGCCCTGGAGGTGTCTCAGCAGGCCATCTCCGAGTTCGAACGGCCGGGCGGGGACCCACGCCTGTCAACGGTGCTGCGCTATGCCGGGGCCGTGGGCTTGGGCGTCACGTACGTGCTGGCCGCCCTCGCGGCGGAACCTGGGGATATCGGATCCTCAATGTGACCGATGCGGCAGCGAGTTCGGTTGGGGCGGCGAGCCGCAGGCACCAGGGCCCAACCGCCATTTAGCCTGCGATCGACATGACACTTCGTCCGGCGAGGTGCTGATGGGCCGAGACCATCTTGCTGCTCGCCTCAAGGCATTTCAGCACTGGTGTGATGTCAACGAGTGCACGGCCACTGCGGAGGGGGCGCTGCCCGCGTACCTGCAGCAGCTGGCCGCGCGTCGCAGGCGTAGCACCACGTTGGGCAGTTACTGCGGGTCGATCGGTGCATGGCTCACTGCGGAGGGGTACCCGAACTGACGACGTAGCAGCGCGGAGGTCAGAAGACGAGTTGCTGGCCGCCGTCGATGTCGTAGGTGGCTCCGGTGAGCGCGGTGTTGGTCATGAGGTGGACGGCGAGGGCGGCGACGTCGGCGGGCGTTACGACGCGGCTGA
This sequence comes from Kitasatospora sp. NPDC024654, assembly GCF_055559155.1. NCBI lineage: Bacteria > Bacillati > Actinomycetota > Actinomycetes > Kitasatosporales > Streptomycetaceae > Kitasatospora > Kitasatospora sp. NPDC024654. The sequence goes on along the minus strand of NZ_JBVHLF010000174.1, from coordinate 4,353 downwards.
TCGGCAGCTTCGCGGCCAGTTCGGTGCGGCGTGCGTCGAGTTTGTCTTCGAGTACTGATGCTGACAGCGGGGTGTCGACGAACCCCGGGGCGATGGCGTTGACCCGGGCCGGTGCGATCTCCAGGGCCAGCGCGGCGACGAACGGGGGCATCACGGCGCTCACGGCGGAGGCGATACCGACGCCGGGTGCGACGCGGCGCGAGCCGGAGTCGCCCATGAAGATCAGCGTGCCCCCGGGCCGCATCTTGCCGACCGCGTTGCGCGCGACCTCGAGTCCCAGCTCCGCGTGGCCGGCTAGGGAGTCTCGCAGCTGGGTCGAGTCCATCTGGAGGATGGGGCCGTAGCGCGGACCCCCGGCTGTCACCATCACATGGTCGATCGTTCCCGGCAGGTTCTGGAAGAACTGTTGCAGGGCCGCGGTGTCGGTGGCGTCGAAGGCGGCGGTCTGTCGCGCGCCGACTTCGTCTGCCGCCTGCTTGAGTCGGTCTGGGTCACGGCCGGTGAGGATGACTTCGGCGCCCTCGGCTCGGGCGTGCCGAGCGGTCTGGAGGCCGATGCCCGAGCTGCCGCCGATCAGGACGACAATCTGGCCGAGCAGATCCGGTTGGTGCCGGGCGGAAGCGGTGTCGGTCGTGCCGGTCATGCGCGCTCCTCATGGATTGTCGCGGTTCGGGTGCGGATCAGGTTCGGGTGCAGTGCGGTCTTGAGTGCGTCGACGGCCAGGTGCCGAGCGAGGTTGGTGGCGTTGGAGTCGCGCAGGCTGTCGAGCATCAGGAAGTCGTGCACCATCCCGAGGACTCGCACCGCGGTGACGTCCACTCCGGCTTCCCGTAGTTTGGCCGCGTAGGCTTCGCCTTCGTCGCGCAGCGGGTCGGCCTCGTCGGTGATCACGAGGGTCCTTGGCAGGCCGCGCATCTGCTCGAGGCCGGCGCGCAGCGGGGAGGCGTACGGCTCGGCGCGCTGCGCGGGATCATCCGTGTACTGGTCCCAGAACCACATCATCGCCTTGCGCGTGTTGTAGTAGTAGTCGGCGAACTGCAGGTATGAAGGGGTCTCGAAGTTCGCGTCCGTGGTCGGGTAGAGCAGGACCTGAGCTGCGAGGCGCACGTCACCGCGTTCCTTGGCCATCAAGGCGAGTACCGCGGACATGCCGCCGCCGGAAGAATCCCCGCACACCGCGAACCGGGAGGTGTCCAGCGCGTGCCGGGCGCCCTCGCGCATGATCCATCGGGCGACGGCGTAGTTCTGCTCGACCTGGGTCGGATACTTCGCCTCTGGCGCCAGGTCGTAGACGGGGAACACCGCCGCGGCGCCGGAGCCCACCACCAACTCCCGCACCAGCCGGTCGTGCGTGCCGCTGCCGCCGAGTACCCAGCCGCCTCCATGGATGTACATGAACACCGGCAACGTCCCGGTCGCGTTCCGTGGCCGAACGATCCGCGCGCGTACGGTCCCCCACTCCCCAGCGTCGACCTGCACCCATTGCTCGTCGATGTCGGGCTTGGCCACGCCGACGCCTGCTTGTAGCTCATCGAAAAGAGCCCTGGCCCGGTCCACGGCCATCTCGTAGATCCGCGGATGCGGATCGGTCTGCTCGGCCAACCGCTTCGCGGCCGGCTCCAGGACGGGTGTGGGCGGAGCGAGTGTGGCTGCGGCCATCATCGAGTCTCCTGACGTGTGATGGTTCTGCCTGGCATGGGCTCCGCTAGTTCGGTTCGCCATTCAGGGGCCCCAAAGGGGTCGGCGAAATACTGTGTCTCGTGGACCACATGCTCGTGGTCGAACTCCATGACGCTCACCGAGTAGCTGGGCACACCGTCGTACGTGATGACGCACTCGCTCACCCACAGATTCCCGCCGCCGGTGATTCGCAGGACGATGAAATGGCGGTTTGCGGGGTGTCCGCCGCGTTGTGCCGAAATCGCTTCGCGGCTACGGAAGCGTTCGCCCGACTGCGGGTAGTCGAGGATCGCGTCCGAGGCGTAGACGGCGTGTTCAGCTTCGGTATCTCCGCGTTCTGATGCTCGCCAGTGTTCTTCGATGGCGGCCCTGGTGCGGGCGTCCGGGTCCATTTAGCCGCCCTCTCTTCACCATTTTTGCGGACTTCAGATCATTCGCCCGAATCCCACCGTAGCCGCACGTGCGACCGTGCGCATCGGGACATAGGGTGGCTTGGGAGGCACATCATGGTGGACTCTTCGTACGACGTCATCGTGATAGGCGGCGGTGCGCCGGGGGAGCACTGCGTTGGGGTGCTCGCGGACGGTGGCCTGCACGTCGCCCTTGTCGAACGGGACCTTGTCGGCGGCGAGTGCTCCTACTACGCGTGCATCCCGTCGAAGTCGCTGCTGCGTCCAGGCGAGGCGGTGCAGCACGCGCGGGATGCGGGCGCGAGCGCGCAGGTCGACGTGCAGGCGGCACTCGATTGGCGAGATTTCATGGTCTCGGACTATTCCGACAGCGGCCAGGCCGACTGGCTGGCGAACAAGGGCGTCGACCTGCTGCGCGGCACCGGCCGCCTCGCGGGGGCCAGCGTGGTGGAGGTGGACGGTCGGCGCTACACCGCCCACGACGTGGTCGTGGCGACAGGTTCCGATGCTGTGGTGCCGCCGGTCCCGGGCCTGCGCGAACTCGCGGGCATATGGACTAACCGCGAGGTCACCGGCATGAAGACGGTTCCGCGGCGCCTGCTGGTCCTCGGCGGCGGTCCCGTAGGCGTCGAGATGGCCCAGGCGGTACGCCGGCTCGGCAGCGAGGTGGCCCTCGTCGAGGGAGCTCCGTACCTGCTGTCCCACGAGGCCGAACCGTTGGGCGAGGCACTGGGTGATGTCCTGCGCGACGATGGCATCGAGCTATATCTCGGCGTGAAGGCGACTGCCGCGCGCCGAGAGGGCGAGGACTACGTGTTGTCTGTCGAAGACGGCCGCGAACTACGCGGCGACCATCTGTTGGTGGCCACGGGGCGTCGCCCGCGGCTGCCCGACGGCCTGGACACCGTCGGTGCCAAGGCCGGCCGCCAGGGCATCGAGGTGGACGCGCGCCTGCGCGCCGGGGAGCGGCTGTGGGCGCTGGGCGACGTCACCGGTGTGCGGATGCTTACCCATGTCGGCAAGTACCAGGCCGAGGTAATCGCCTCGAACCTCCTGGGCGAGCCGCGGGAGGCCCACTACGAGGCCATCCCGGACGCCGTCTACACCGACCCGCAGGCGGCATCGGTGGGCGTGCACGAGGATCGGTTCAGCGCGACGGCGCCGGTGTCCGAGGTGGCCAAGACGGCCACGTACACGCACGCCTATGCGAAGTCGAACGGCTTCCTGACCCTGCTCAGCGATGGCGAGGTGCTGACCGGCGCCTACGCGATCGGGCCCGAGGCCGGCGAATGGCTTCAGCAGGCCACGCTCGCCATCCGCGCCCGCGTCCCGATCGACGTACTGCGCGACGTGATCCAGCCGTTCCCGACCTTCTCAGAGATCTACAACGATGCTCTCAGGGTGCTACGCAGCGAGATTGCCAGCGCACGCCACGCGGTGAAGTCACCGACTCATGCCGCGCCCTAATCCGCGGCGGGTCAGCGTACGATCAGCACGGTCTTGCCCGGTGGGTGCGGACGCTTCCCGCTTTCGAAGGCGGCGCGTCCTTCGGACAGCGGGAAAGTCTGGCTCACTATGGGTTCCATCTCTCCCCGGTCGACCAGGGAAGCCAGGCGGCGGAGTCCCTGCCCGTTCGGCGAGACGACGAAGAACGTGGCGTGCACCTCGTGCCTGCTCGCGCGGTCGGCCTGTCAATCCCCTGGAAACGTAGAGTCGTCTCTATGCGGCTTCGTCCCTCTGTCGGGTCTCGGCTCGCTGCTGGTTGATGATGCGTTCGAACTCGGCAGGCGGTAGTCCGCCAGCCCGGCTGTGCCGGCGTCTGGTGTTGTAGAAGTCGGCGATCCAGGTCGCGATCTTGATGCGGGCCTCGGTGCGCGTGGCGAAGCGGTGCCGGTGGACGTACTCGACCTTGACCGTGGAGTTGAACGCCTCGGCCGCGGCATTGTCGAAACACGACCCCACCCGCCCCATGGACTGCACCACGCCCAGTCTGTCGCACAGGGTGTTGTACGCCGCACTGGTGTATTCGCCGCCCCTGTCGCTGTGGAAGATCACGCCGTCCACGTCGCCGCCGCGGGTGGCGGCCGCCATCTTCAGGGACGCGCTGACCAGCTCGGCGTCGTGGTGCTCGCCCATGGCGTACCCAAGGCACCTCCGGGAGAACAGGTTGAACCGCCCCGGGTTCGGTGGGGACTCGATTTCGTGTAAGGATTCGAGTCATGGCACGTCCTTCCTCCTACCCGCCTGAGCTGCGCCGTCGTGC
>NZ_JBVHLF010000173.1:0-6109 GCF_055559155.1 Kitasatospora sp. NPDC024654 | reverse complement strand
CCCTGCTCGGTCTGCCTCACGATCACTGAACGGCGGCGATGCAAGTCGATGCCGACGTACTGCCGCCCGGCGTACTCTGCACGCACAGGGGCCTCAAGCAGAGCCTTCGGCATGACGACACCCATGACCAGGCACCGCCGTCGCCACCGTCCGTCCGCGCTCACCGCGTCCGCGCCCGCCGCTTTGGTCCGCGCCGGATGGCCGCCGGCCCCGGCCCGGCCGGGTGGCGGCGCGTGCTGCCAGACGTGGTCGAGCGAGCACCTGACCCCGGGCGGGGTGGTCGTCCGCACCACCTGGCACGAGCCCGCGTGCCCGGCCTGGACAACGCGGTGACCACCAGCGCGGTGACCGGGCCGGTCCGGACGCGGGTGTGCGCGGCGCTGGTCCACGACGGCCGCCTCTGCCTGATCCGTCGCCAGCGGGAGGCCAACCTCCGGCACTCGCTGCCCGGCGGCCTGGTCGAGGACGAGGACGGCGAAGAACCCGAGACCGCGCTGCGCCGGGAGCTCCTCGAGGAGCTCGGCCTCGACCTGGCGATGCTGCCCGCACCGCCGCAGCTGCGCTTCGTCCAGGACCAGGAGACCGAGCGACCGGGCCAGACGGAGCTGTTCCGGCGCCAGCACCTGGTCTACGTCGCCCACCTGCCCGACCACCTGGCGGCGGCCGTCGCCGCGGTCGAGCAGGACGACCCGGACCACGCGCCGGTGGTGTGGCTGCCGGTGGCCGACGCGGCCGGCCTCCACCTGTACCCGGACGTCGGCGCCGTCCTCGACCAGGCCGTCCGGCCCGACACCGCCTAGGCCGGCGGGCCGCTGCTGCTCCCGGCGATGACCAGCACCTCCTACCGGTGGCGCTGACCTCCCGAGCGCAGGCCGCAGCCGGCCCGGCTGTGACTGTGTACCGTAGATGGCCAGAGTTTGCGTGTTACTTGGCCAACGGGTGGGCAATTCGTTGGCCAGGGTGAATCGGCCGGGCCGTGTGATGGCTCTCGCTGGTGACAGCCCCACGGTCGTTCCCCTCGATCGCCAGCAATGCCACGGCACCGCCACCCAGTTGCAAACTCCGCAGAACCGAGCAGGCTGGATTGTGTCAGTGGCGTTGGACGACGCAGTCAACCCCAACAGGGGAGGACACCGTGACACACAGCAATGAGACCCCTAACAAGGGGCACGAGCCCGAGGTCGACGAACGTGCGGCGGCCGAGATGGAAGCCGAGATCTACGAGCACGTTCAGCACCTTCACGACGAAGGGGTGATCAACCTGGACGCCCCCGCGCGGGACGTCATCGACGTACTCGACCGGAACTACCTGTGGCGCCAGGACGCCACGGCCGCCGACACCCCGTACTGGCTGACTGGCAGTAGGGGCTGGTGCAACCACCTGCACGACACCTGACCGACCGCCAGGAGGGCACGACGACTGACCGACCCTCAGGAAGGTGAGATCTCATGGGAGCCAGCAATTCCCGGGGACGCCCGAGCCGAGAGGCCATCGAACAGAGCGTCCAGCGGATACAGGACAACGGAATGGTGGATCTCGACGCCCCGCTGAGGGACGCGATCCCGCAACTCGCGCGCACCATGGCGCACTACCGTGCGACGGGGGATTCCTGGTGGATCATCGCGTCCGGAAGCCCCGGGGGCGAGCACGCCGTGTGCGAGTGCGATCTTGATTCCCCCAAGTGAGCCAGGGCGGGTACTGGAGGGCGCTCTGGACTGGCTCGACCGCCACCTGGCGCACTTCGACCCGTTCAAGGACGGTGAACTCGCCGGGCTCTGCGAAATCCCGCTCTCCGAGCTGGCGATCCTGACGCTCTCGGCCCGGCGGTGCTCATGGCCCGTGGACACGGCCGTGACCGACCGGTTCCTCGACCTCCTGGAGTCCACGCACCACAAGCCGACCTATCGGGAGCGCCCGTTCCGCGAGCCGGAAACCCTCGTTCCCCATCTCATGGTGGCGGTGGCGCTTGAGCACGCCGGGAGGCTCGACGGAGGCGCGTTCCGTGCATCCGTCGAGCAGTTGGTCGAGGCCAGCACGGTGACGGCACCCGCGCTCGCGCCGCACAGAACGATGGAACTCCGGCACGCGCTCGACCTGGCGAAGGTGCGTCATGGACTGCCTTCGTACCTGACGCTCTACCTCACCACGATGCCGGCACGGCCAGTGAACCCGATCTTCCTCTCCCGGGCTGAGGCATACGTTCTCACGCATGTCATCTTCTACGCGGCCGACCTGGGCCACCGCCCCCCTGAGGGCATCGGTGAGGCGGAGCGCAGACGACTCGCGAAGCTGGTCGAGCGGCTCCTCGGCATGTACATAGTCGCGCGCGACTGGGATCTCGCGGCGGAGCTCATTCTCTCGGCCCTGTGCTTACGAGAACCCTGTGCGTTTCGAGATGCGGGATGGCGGGGCCTGGCATCGGCACAGCGAGCCGACGGCGCGGTTCCCGGCACCCGGGCCCGCCGAGAGAACCCCGCGATGCCCACTGCGGCCGCGGCCACCGAACCGGAGGTGGGCGCCCTCTACCACACCACGCTCGTTTCGGCGCTCGCCGCACTCGCGGCGCTGCACAACCCCTGAGGGGATTCGGTGTCATGTCACAGTGCCGCAGCAGCCTGGAACGGGCGGCCGAGTTCGTGTACGCAACGGCCTGCCTGCCGGCTACGCCTCTGAGTCGGCAGCTCGAAGCGTTGTTCGGCCTGTCGATCGCGGAAAGGGCGGGGGCACCGGGCGCCGCACGCTACGGCGATGTGATGGCGGCGAAGGTGAGCAGCGCGCTCGACCGCGAATGCGCTGCCGGGAGATTCGACCCGTTCACCTTCGACGCGAAGCTCCTGCTCCTGTGCCACAGCATCATGCGTGAGCGCGGTCTCGAATCCGACCCCCTGGCATCCTTCGCCCGCAAAGTCTCCGCCGCGTTGCGGGAGATGGATGTCGTTCCGGTGCGGTTGACCGGCGTGGCACACCTGCTGGACGCCCTGGGTGAGGAACCGTTCGGCGGGAGCGGCCGGGTCGAGGCCGACACGCCTGTAACGGCCGAATCGCTTCTGCGAGCCGAGGTCGCCGAACTCAGGGAGGTCTGCAACAGGCTCGCCGGGTCAACGTTGTTCGGCTCGCGCGAGATCGTGACCGCGGAGGCTCCGGATCTGCTGCTCGCCCTGCCGGTCCTCCTCCTGCAGAAGCTGCGCGAGTACGACCTGATCCTCGGATCCAGCCTGCTGCGGACCCTCAAGTACCTCGGGGCGCGTGGGCAGGAGGAGTTGGACTACGCGACGCAGTATCTGCTGTGCCAGCAGCGGGCGGACGGGCGATTCGGTTACTACGCACGTGAGCTGGCGGAGGGTCCTGCTCTGCGGAGACCAGATCAGGACCTCTACCTGCCCGTCACCGTCTCCGTGCTGTGGGCACTGGCGGAGACATCGGTGCCGGGCTTCCGCCTTCTTGAGCGTGTGTGGCCGGTGATGGCCCCCGTTCTCGAAGCGGGCGCCACCGTTGACGAATGGGCTTGAGTCTCCGGTAGGGGGAGACGGGAGAGTAGGGGCATGAACGGCGACACGCTCCACTCGATCGGCGATCTGGCCCGGCGGGCCGGTCTGACGGTCAAGGCCATCCGGTTCTACTCCGACTGCGGGATCGTGCCGCCGACCGACCGCAGTCCGGCCGGCTACCGCCGCTACGGCATCGACGCCGTCGCCCGCCTGGACCTCGTGCGGACACTGCGCGAACTGGGACTGGACCTTCCCACGATCCGGAAGGTCGTGAACCAGGAGGTCCCGCTCCCCCAGGTCGCCGCGGCGCACGCGCAGGCTCTGGCGGTGCAGATCATTGATGGTCTCCCCGGGGCTCTCGCCGATTCCTCGATGCCCGCCCCGGCGCCTGGCGGGATTCCTTGATGGCCGGCCCCGGGATCGGGGCAGGCCATCAAAGAACCGGCGTCGCTGCCGGTCAGCGCCCACTGCTGGCCAGCTCCCACCAGGGCACGGCATCGGCGTCCGGATCGACCAGGGTCCACCAGACCGCGCCGTCGTACCCCTCGGTCTCCAGGTCCTCCAGCCGGGCGGCGCCGGCCGGGACGGCGGCGAGCATCCTGGCGACGTGCCGGTCGCGGGCGTGGAGCTGGAGCTGGCCGACCCGGTTGAAGAAGCCGGTCTCGCCGGTGCCGGTGAGGACGAACAGCAGACGGGGGAAGCGCGTGTAGCGGCGCTCCCAGGTCGGCACCCCGCCGTCCTGGGCCTCCGTGGTGCCGGGCCGCACTCCGGCCGGCAGCGGCGCGGTGGCCCAGTAGCGGGCGTAGGCGTTCAGCTTCGACGCCAGCCGTTCGGCGCCCATGGTGCCTCGGTCGACCTCGACGAACGCCCGCAGCCGCGCGACGCCGTCCGGCTCGGCCTCACCGAACTGAACACCGCCCACCTGCTGCATGAGTGACCGATCCCCCGCCAACTCCACCGCCAGCACAGTGAACTGGGCGGCAGGCGGCCTCGGGACACTCGTAAGACCCGCCGAGCACAGGGCATCCATGCCGCTCCCAGGCCAGGCCCGCCGCCAGCGCTCGCCCCGACCGCTCGCTGACCCGCAAGTCCCGGGCATCACCGCGGTCTTCCCGCCCGCTTGACCGTCGGCGCTGACTCACCGCCATCGAAGGGATGCGGACGCGGCGGGAGTGCGGGGGCGAGTACAAAGCGCGGCCGGCCCCGATCAACCGCCCGACAGCGAAGCCGTTACCACCACGGGGAACACTTCTGTCCTGTGGCGGGTACAAACCCGGCTCAGCCGCTGCGCTGGAGCTGGTGCTCACCGCTGCCGGAAGCGGATCAGCGGGGGATGCTCCACGGCGTCGGGGCCGGCTCTCGGGTCGTAGACGGTCAGCCCGGCCTTGCGCACGTGCTCGGCGATCCGCAGCCACTCCTGGTGGTCCGCCTCGGCGGTGAGCACCGACCAGTCGAACGTCGGGTCCTCCAGCGTCAGGCCCCGGACATGGTGAAGCTGCTCCAGCGCCTTGCCCGCCGCCCGGTCGATCTCTGCCGGTGTCATCTGGTCCGCGTCCCGGCACACCAGGGCGCGGTGGAAGTGGGCCGTGTCCGGGTGCAGGACCAGGCGCTCGCCGGGCGGGCGCAGCCAGCGGGCCGGGATGATGTGGACGACCGTGCTGGGGAAGGTGATGGCCTGCCCGTCGGCGTCGGTGATGATGCCGTTGATCTCGTACTCCTGGCCCTCGGCGAGATCGAGGGCGACGGCCTGCTCGTCCGCCGCCCGCGGTACTCGCCCACACCCGGGGCGTCGACTGCGACGGCCTGCGCAGCACCCGGTGCTCCATGCAACCCATCGCGCTCGGGGTACGACCAGGTGCCATTGTGCAGGAAGACCACGATGTCGTAGGCGTCGCGGGCCGCTGCTACGGCCGTGTGTACTGGTGTGCGGTCGCGTACCGGCACCCCCCCGGTCGGAGCCCCGCCCGCTGCGCGACCGCGACGCGGAGGAGGACACCGACGCGCGGGTCGGGGTGGTCATCCGCGGGCGAGGTGGAGGTCGGGCATGCCTGGCGCCCGCAGGACCTGGGCGTCGGGGGGTGACGTCGAGCGGAACGCGTCGGGGGGTGGGCTGGTCGGCGTTGTCGTAGGCGTCCAGGACCTGCTCGACGCGCCCCCACAGCTGGCGGGGTCCGCCTTCGCGCACCCGCCGGGTGTCGTCTTCGCGGGTCAGGAGGGCCGCGGAGCCGGAGACGACGTCGACCAGGTGCACGATGTCGCCCTGGCGGACCAGTTGTGCGTTGGGGACGGCGCACTGGGCGAGGAAGTGGGCGAAGAACGCGGTCTCGTTCGGCTCCAGCAGGCGGGTGGGGCGTGGCGTGCGGTGCGGCTGGTGCCGCCCCCCTGGACTTGACGGGGGTAGCGCGGCATCGGCCTGCCCCTGGACCCCTCAACAACCAAGATCAGCCGTCAAGTTGACACACCCTATCCCGCAGTCAGGAGGAAGTGCCCGGGTGGCGAGGTCGTGTGCTGGGTCAGCGGCCTGCGATGGTGTCCCACCGAGTGGTGTAGCCGATCAAGGCGGCAAAAGCGCAGTTCACGACCGGAATCCCGGCTTCGGGAACCCAGTCTTGGCTGACAA
>NZ_JBVHLF010000172.1:0-6285 GCF_055559155.1 Kitasatospora sp. NPDC024654 | reverse complement strand
TGCCGTTCGGGAGATGTGGTGGCGGGGTTTGGTTCCCGCTGCCGCATCTGGCGACCTGGCCATTGTTAGCGGGCCTCGGGGTGGGCTCCAAGGGGTGCTGAAACGATGGCCGGTCGTAGGTCGCGGGGTGCGGGGGTGGCGCGTGGGCACGCCGGTACCCGGGACAAAACGGGCGAAACCTCCATTTCGGGAAACTCGCCCGAATGCCGAAACGTGCCAGCTGACCTGCGGAAATGCCGAAGACGACGGCTCCCAGCGGGAGGAGTGCCGTGCGCACGGCGTGAGGAGCTGACGGGGGGCCGGGAGAAGTCCACTATCGCCGGTAGTGGACTTGGAACGGCTGTGGGCACCGTCACTGCACGCCCCGCCCCGATGTCCGTTTTCTGTGCGTTTGAGGTCGTTTGTGTGTGGTGTTGCGTGGGATCTCGAAGGGTCCCGCCGACCTGCTCAGCCGCTCGCTTCGGAACGGCGAACGGCACGCCCGGGGCCTGCCCGGTTCAAGGAGGGAGGTTCAGAAGGGGGAACCGGCGGAGCGGGTGCCGCACAGCCGATGCGTGGCCACGGCACGCCGCTTCGTGAGCCTGGTGCGCAACGGTGCCGCCAGAACGGCGCCCACCATCGGAGCGAGCAGGTAGACCCAGAGGAAGTCGAGCCGACCCGAGACGATCGCCGGCCCGAACTGGCGGGCCGGATTCACCGAACCGCCCGTCGTGGTCCCCAGCAACGCGATCGCCATGCCGATCAGCAGCCCCACGAGCCAGGGAACCAGCGGCGCCAGCCGGTCCACCGACAGGAAGAACCCGACCAGGAGCCGATGACGGCCATGGAAACGGTCTCCGCCGCGAAGAGGGCCCCGGCCGACCAGCCGAGACCCGGTCGCAACGCGGCGTCGCTCACCGGCGGCCGCCCCGCCGCAGGGCCCCACACGGCCCGGGCCGCGAGCGCACCGAGCAGGGACCCGAGCAACTGCGCCACGACATACGGCACGACCGCGACCCCGGCGAAGACCCCGAAGCGCCACATGGCGAGAGAGATGGCCGGATTGATGTGGCCGCCCGACACCTTCCCCACCGGGCTGAGGATCAGCCCGGCGAGGATCAGCCCGACGCCCGCCCCGATGATCAACAGTTCCGCATGGAGCTGAGGGATCGCCGCGGACACGGGCGAGGGGCCCGCGACCCATCGCACGATCGTGACGACGCAGAAGAGCAACACGAACGCCAGGAGGCACTCCGAAGCGCTGCCCCGGGCCACCACCGTCCAGGTCACCGCACCGGCCGGGACCCGGGGGGAGGGCCCACCGCGCGGCTCAACGGCTCGCATGGCAGTGGTCTCCTCGAGGCGGCGGGGCGTGGTCTTCGGGGCTCAAGGACAGATGACCACCCGGCCGCGTGTGCGGCTCCCTTGCCGCTGCTGAGCCGCCTGACCTCGGAGCCGATCTCGTCCGGGCCGCCGTCGAGCGCGATGAACTCCTCGATGACCGATGCGGCAGGGGTGCCATCGGCGGGCCGGACCCGGTCCATGCCGATCACGCGGGCACCGAGGGCGTGCGCGATCTGGGCGACCGCGCCACCCACACCACCCGAAACGCCGAACACCGCGATGGTCTCGCCCTTGCCCAGCTGGGCGACCTCGACCGCGCCGAGCCAGCCGACGACGAAGTTGACCCCCACGGTCGAAGCCTCCTCGAAGCTCAACCGCTCGGGCTTGCGGACCAGAGCCCGCGCAGGCACGGCGAGCAACTGCGCGTGCGAGCCGTCACGTGTGAAGCCCACGTCGCCTCCCGTGCCCCAGACCTCCGCACCGATCCAGTCCCGCGGTCCCTCGAGGACGACGCCGGCGAAGTCGCGTCCCGGGGTCCGGGGCAGGGTCGTCCACTCCATCGCACCGGCGACGTTCCTCAGGTCGGAGGGGTTCACCGAGGCGGCCTAGACGGCGATGACGGCCTCACCGTCGTCCGCCACCGGATCGGCGCAGGTCGGCGACGTGCAGGACGTCGGGATCGCCGAAGCGGTCGAAACGCAGCGCGCGCATGGCGGACCCCTTCCGAGAGGGAGACGGGATTCCCGACCGGGAACGGCGTGACCTGCTGTTCGACCCGCCCACCGCGCACCGAGCGCAGACCGTGCCCTTTCCCAGCCCACCACGACCGGTGGCAGGCGGCGAACAGGAGGCGATCCCCCCTGTGCCTTCCGAGCCGAACCGCCACCGGAGATCCACTCAGACGGGCAGATCCCACCCCGGGCCGTCCTCGCCGCCGAGCCAGACCCGCTGACCGCGCTCGGTGACCGTCAGGCCGAACGCCTCCTGGTGCGGGCCACCCCGGTCCCGCCACTGCATCACCGCGCTCTCGACCTGGTCCCACAGGCGCAACGGGCCGCGCTGGGTGATCGTCCAGCCGCCGTCCCCGTCCGGCTCACTGCGGGCCTGCGACCCGGTGGCCACGTCCAGCAGGATCTGCTGCCCGCCCGCCCCCATCCGCTCGGCGGAGGGCGCGCCCAGCTGCGCCACCCAGCTGCCGGTCCAGGTGCCGAGCACGGTGGGATCGATCCGGCTGGGCCGCTCATCGCCGGGGGCCAGGGTGATGCTCTGCCGGGGTGGGGGAGTGTGGGGGCGCGCCATCATGAAGCTGGTGTATCCGGGCAGGAACTTGCCGCTGGCGCGTCCGGGCTCGGTCACGGTGAGCAGGACCAGGGCGAAGCCGTACGACCACCCGGACAGCGTCACGAGGATCTTCCCGCCCGGCTTCACCTGGTAGAGCCACGGATGCGGCAGGTACCGGATCGCGCAGGTGGCGATCAGCCGGTCATAGGGACCGCCCTCGGCGTGGCCGTCGAGTCCGTCGCCGACCACCAGGGTGGGCGCGTAGCCGGCCGCCTTGATCGCGGCCTCCGCCCGCTCGGCGACCCCGGGGTCCACCTCGACGCTGACGACGTTCTGGTCCCCGAGCCGGTGGGCGCCGAGGGCGGTGGAGTAGCCAGTGCCGGTGCCGATCTCCAACACCCGGTGTCCGCCGCGGACATCGAGTTGCTGCCACATGCGCAGCACCAGGGACGGCAGCGTCGAGGACGAGGACGGCGCGCCGGTGACCGTGCGCCCGCGCGCATCGCCCGGCCGCGTGCCGCCGTCGAGCTGGGTGACGAGGGTCTGGTTGGCGTAGACCGCTTCCAGCCAGCCGGGGGAGTCCTGGTGCACGGCCTGGTAACCGGTCGGGTTGCTGCCGGGCACCTCCCGGAAGTACTCCGACAGGAACAGCTCCCGGGGCACCGCCTCGGCGGCCCGGCGCCACGCGGGATCGGCGAGCGTGCCGTCGGCGGTGAGCTGTTCGACCAGGGCGGCACGCAGCGCGGCGGAGGGGGTCACGGGTTGGGGCCTTTCTGCAGCAGGTCGGCACAGCGCGACAGCCCCCGCGCCGGAACACCGGCCGAGGGCTGACGAAGGCGAGGGTGGATCACGAACCGGCGGGGAAACAACCGGTGTGCACGCCTGACACGAACGCCTGCCACGCGTTGGTGGGGAAGACCAGCGCGGGTCCCTCGGGGTCCTTGGAGTCACGGACGGGAACGACGGTGGCGAAGTCCGGGGAGATCTCCACGCAGTTGCCCCCGTTGTCGCTGTACGACGACTTGAACCAGGAAGCGCCGGACAGGTCACGGACCATGGGGAAAGCTCCTTCCGAGCAATGCCGGTTGAGGCGAGTGGAGCCGCAACCACAGCGTCACACAAGGCAGTGACGGCCCGCAGAGTTCTCACGCAACGATCACACCGGCGGGTTGAGGGTTGACACAGCGCGTCAGCCCCCGCACCGGAACACCGGCCGGGGGTTGACGAAGGCGAGGGTGGATCAGGAACCGGCGGGGAAGCTCCCGGTGCGCACGCCTGCCACGAACGCCTGCCACGCGTCGGTGGGGAAGACCAAGGCGGGGCCCTGGGGGTCCTTGGAGTCCCGCACGGGAACGACGCCGGGAAGGCCGGGCGCAAACTCGATGCAGTTGCCGCCGTTGTTGCTATGCCTTGACTTCACCCACCGAACGCCGGTCAGGTCGATGTGCTTCATTCAAGTTCCTTCCGAACAGCGCGGATCATGGCGAGTGAAGCCACCGTGGACAGGGACTCCACCTGCAGCCGATCGTAGTCTCTCTCCCAAGCCGCGACGGGTTCACGGCCCCGCTCCAGGTTCCCTCGAAGTTGCGATTCGGCATACCCGATGACCGAACGATCGGGCAACGTCAGCAGGACCACTGGCATCGTGAACGGGACATGTTCAGCAAGGCTGTACGGGGCGACTTGAATCGTGAGGTTCGGACGATCGGCAAGCTCCTCCATATGGTCGAGCTGAGAGAGCATCACGTCATGCCCACCCACTGGGCGCATCAGGCAGCTCTCATCCATGACTGCGTGTACGAGCGGTGGCTTCCTCTGCTCCAGCACCCGGTTCTGTCGGGCGGCGAGGAACGCAATCCGTTCGTCGGCCTGCTCCCGGGTGATGCTTCCACGCTTCACGGCGGCGAACGCCAGTGCCTCGGTATAGCGGGGAACCTGAAAGAGCCCAGGGATCACCCCCAACTCAAACGTCCTCAAGCGCCGACAGCGCCCCTCGCACTCTGCGAACTCCTCGAAGCCCTCAAGTAACGCAGCACGGCTGTACCGCCGCCACAGCTCTACGAAGGCCCCATCCGTCTCGAACACCATGTCGGCTTTTACAGCAAACTTCTTTGTTGGAGAACGTGTAGCTCTTTCGATGCATGACACAAGGGTGTTCGAGTAGCCCATGCGCTTGCTGGTCTCGATCTGAGACCAGCCTCTTGCTCGCCGTGACCTGCGAAGTTCTGCGCCGAACCGCGCAAGTTGAGATGACGTTGCGTCAACTTCTTGTTCAGGCAAGATCGCCACAGCCTTTTACATGCGGGAAGTGTCAAAGTCAAAACCCTTCCGATCGTACGGGGTTCGGCCGATTCTCCGTAGTGGATCCACTACGGAGAGGAGCGATGGTGGGCGTGTGCAGTGAGGCCCTCATGGAGATGGCCGGCAAGCGGGAGTGCTGGTTGCCGCGCAGTGCCAGATCCCCGGGAATCGCACGGCAGTTACTGGCGGGCATGCTCGCACGCGTGAGCGGTGGTGAGCGGTTCGCGGCTGACGGTCTGATCGTGCTGACCGAGCTGACGGCGAACGCCGTACAGCACGGCAGCCCCCGAGGGTGCCAGGTCCGGGTTCACCTGGACGTGGATGCGGACCGGTTGCTGATCGAGGTGCACGACGCCAGTGGCGCCCCTCCCGAGCTGCGTGAGGTGTGCGCGGAGGATGAGGCGGGGCGGGGGCTACTCTTGGTCAAATCGCTTTCTTCCCAGTGGGGTTGGCGCCCGCGTGGCGACCAGGGAATCGGCAAGATCACGTGGGCGGTGCTCGCTCCTGCGTCCGACGCATCGGGGCCACGTCAGGGTGAAAGGAACGATGAGGGATGACCGGCGAGAAGAGCGTGGCCGCCGTGGGCCCGGTGGTCGTGGAGCTGACCGGACTCGTCGAGCCCGCGACGTTCGATCGGGTGCCGGACGCGCTGGGGGCGCTGTGGGAGTCCGTCCGGCTCCTGCCGCTGGGAAGCCTGCAACTCAACTGGTTCAGGGAGATGTTGATCGGAGAGGACGCGCTTTCCCGTGCGGAGGACGTCCTGCGGCGCGGCGAGGGCTTGGCGCTGCCGTTCACGCTGGCGGATGGCCCACACGTGCTGACGCTGCGGTCGGTCGGACGAGAGGTGCCGATGTGATGTGGTGCCGACAGGGCTGTGCGGTACGGGGAGGCGGGACTGTGGGGGCGGAAGAAGCCTGCGGTCAACCGCAGGCGGGTAGGGGTGCTACCCAGAGCCGCATCCCTTGACCTCATTGCTAGGCACGAGAGGAACCGCACCCATGACTGGCCCAGATCTGTCCCGCGCTTCCTGGTTCAAGTCGAGCCACAGCGGCACTGGCGCTTCCTGTGTGGAGGTCGCCTCCGACTTCCCCGGTGTGGTGCCGGTGCGGGACAGCAAGGACCCCGGCGGCCCCGCCTTGGTCTTCTCGCGTGAGACGGTGGGCGGCCTTCGCCCGGAGCACTGCCGCAGGGGAGTTCGGCGAGGCGTGATCCCTCGGCGAGGCTGTCCAGGTGTACCAAGACCCCGGCGAACTCGTCGCCGGGGTCTTGGGTGTTCGGTCTGGTTCGGTCCCGGGGATGGCCGAAGGGGCCCGGTGCGCGGTGGCGTTCCGGGCCCCTTCGGGGGCGCTCCGAGGGTCCCTGTCCGACGCGTGGAGCGCT
>NZ_JBVHLF010000171.1:0-6444 GCF_055559155.1 Kitasatospora sp. NPDC024654 | reverse complement strand
GCGAATCTCGAATGCCTGACCGGCAGAGATGCCCCAATGTCACCCCATCGAGCGACGCCAAACCCGGCATTACGGCGCGAACCGCACTCTGAGAGTGGCCCGGCGGTTCAGGCGCTGGGTCAGATGTCGAGGTAGGGGGCGATGGTGGCCGCCGAGGTCGCGCACTGCAGGTAGTTCGTGGCGTGATGGAAATGGAAGAGGGCGCTGACGGTGGTGGTGTGGTCCAGGGCGATCCCGTCGAAGAACCTGGCCAGCTGGGGCGGGATGGCGACGGGGTCACCGGGGTCGGCGATGTTCACCCAGCGCGTTTTCCCGGGCAGGCCCGCACCCCGCAGTAGCGGGCTGTCGACGGGCCGTGGCGCGGGGATGAGCCGCTCGAAGACCACGCGGGGCAGCGCCAGCGGCGAGCCCAGCGTGAGGAACAGCTCTGGCTGCAGCTCCGGGTGGGCGTGCAGGGCCTCGTAGGCGACGACCGAGCCCAGCGAGTGCGCGACGACGACACGCGGCCGGTGGCGGGCGATCCGCGTCCCGACCTCCTCACGCGCCGCTATGCGCTCCGGGGCGTCCGCAGAGCGCAGGTACGCGGCAACCTCACCGCACAGCAGCCGGATGAAGACCCCTAGCGGTCCCTCGGCCAGGTCGAACCTGCGCGCCATCCACGACGACAGCGCGCGCAGCGGCACCGCGGCGTGCCCCTGCGCCGCCTCGTCCGGCAGCCCCAGCTCCCGTGCCCACGCGTCGAGCATCTCCTGGGCCAGCGGGTCGTCCAGGAAGTCGCCGTCCTGCTCGCCCTGGGCTGCCGGCCCGGGGCGGAGCCTGTCCGCGTAGTAGGCGAAGTCGACGTCGAGCCGGTCCGGGGAGATGCCGAGGCCGCTTGCCAGATCCCGTGCCCAGGCGGCGGCCTTCAGCGCCCGGAGTTCCTCCTTGCGCGCGTCGGGGACTCCGGTGCCGAAGCTGTTGTAGATGCCGTGTACAGCGACGATCCGTAGCGGCGAAGTCGTGTTACCGATCAACGAAGCCTCCTGAGGTTCAAGGTGAGGGTGGCCACTTCATGGCCGAAGCCGACCATCACGGTGCCGTCCGCGGTGACGGTCACGGCTCTCACCGCGTCCGGGAAGCGAAACGCGGTGAGGCAGGTGCCGGTGGTCAGGTCCCACACCCGCACCGACCGGTCGTCGCCGCCGGTGATGGCGTGCGGGCGGCCTTCCAGCACCGCCACCGCCACCGCCCGCACCCAGCCGGTGTGGCCGGTCAGTTCGCGGGTCTGGGTGCCGGTGGTCAGGTCCCACACCCGCACCGACCCGTCGACGTCGCCGGCGGCGGTGATGGCGTGCGGGCGGCCCTCCAGCACCGCCACCGCCACCGCCCACACCCCGCCGGTGTGGCCGGTCAGTTCGCGGGTCTGGGTGCCGGTGGTCAGGTCCCACACCCGCACCGACCGGTCGTTGCCGCCGGCGGCGGTGATGGCGTGCGGGCGGCCCTCCAGCACCGCCACCGCCACCGCCCAGCCGGTGTGGCCGGTCAGGGCACGGATCTGGGTGCCGGTGGTCAGGTCCCACACCCGCACCGACCGGTCGTAGCCGCCGGTGACGGCGTGCGGGCGGCCCTCCAGCACCGCCACCGCCACCGCCCGCACCCCGTCGGTGTGGCCGGTCAGTTCGCGGGTCTGGGTGCCGGTGGTCAGGTCCCACACCCGCACCGACCCGTCGTCGTCGCCGGTGATGGCGTGCGGGTGGCCCTCCAGCACTACCGCCGCCACCGCCACCGCCCAGCCGGTGTGGCCGGTCAGGGCACGGATCTGGGTGCCGGTGGTCAGGTCCCACACCCGCACCGACCCGTCGTCGTCGCCGGTGACGGCGTGCGGGCGGCCCTCCAGCACTACCGCCGCCACCGCGCCCACCCAGTCGGTGTGGCCGGTCAGTTCGCGGGTCTGGGTGCCGGTGGTCAGGTCCCACACCCGCACCGACCCGTCGTCGTCGCCGGTGACGGCGTGCGGGCGGCCCTCCAGCACCGCCACCGCCACCGCGCCCACCCAGTCGGTGTGGCCGGTCAGGGCACGGATCTGGGTGCCGGTGGTCAGGTCCCACACCCGCACCGACCCGTCGACGCTGCCGGTGACGGCGTGCGGGCGGCCCTCCAGCACCGCCACCGCCACCGCCCGCACCCCGCGAGTGTGGCCGGTCAGTTCGCGGGTCTGGGTGCCGGTGGTCAGGTCCCACACCCGCACCGACCCGTCGTCGCCGCCGGTGACGGCGTGCGGGCGGCCCTCCAGCACTACCGCCGCCACCGCCCGCACCCCGCCGGTGTGGCCGGTGAGGGTGCGGACCAGGGCGGGTGAGACCTGGCTGCCCGTTGCCCATTGCACATTCCAGTCGGTGTCGCCGGGCAGTTCCTCCTGGAGCGGTGTGTCGCGGAAGCGTGCGGCGTCCAGCGCCAGGAGCTGGCGGCGTGCTGCGGGTGGCAGAGTGTGGTGGACGCCCCAGGAAGCTCGGTAGACCGCGGCGTTGAGCCTGGCCTGGTCGGATCGGGCGTGGGGCAGGGCGTTGGCGAGGGTGTGGGGGTCGGCGTGCTGGAGGTAGCCTGCGTCGTCGAGGAGTTCGTCCAGGCGCCCGGCATCGAGGGCGTGCTGGGCAGTGTGCCTCAGTAGATAGCCGGCAGCGTGCTGCCACAGCAGGCCGCCTGCCGGACCCGGGGGGACGCAGTCCAGGAGCCGCTCGAACAGGCGATCTGCCCGGCCGGCCGGGGAGTTCGTCGTCATCGTGGGGCCCTCGCCGGACGGCGGGCCGGTGGGCTGGCGGAGCCAGTCGGCGAGGCCTTCGTGGAAGAGCCGGTAGAGGGTGGTGCCGTCGGTGTCGATGCCGCGGCGCAGGTAGAAGCGTGCTTCCCCGTCCAGGAGGGCGTACAGGTCCCGCGGGGACGGCGGGCGGTCGCCGTCGGCGGTGAAAGCCGCGGCGGCGTGGACCAGGACGCTTTCGGGCATGCCCCGGCCCTGGGCGAAGGCGAGGGCCGTGAGCACGGGGCGCAGGTGAATCTGGCCGGCGTGGCGGTGCAGGTCGAGTTCGAGGAGGTCGGGCAGGCTGCGGGGCACGGCCCGGCCGAGCCGTGCGGCCTCCTCGGGTGTGGTTGCGGGTGGGATGGCCAGGAGATGGTGGACGTAGAGTCCCGCGGTGAGGAACTCGCCCCACTGCAGGGCTTCGGTCTCGCCGTCCTGTGGGCCCGGGGCCTGTGCGGTGAGGGTTTCGGCGATCGCTTCTGCCAGGGCGTCCCGGACGGCCCGCAGGGCACCGCGCGTGTACGGGCCGTCGGCGCTCAGGAGCCGTTTGGCGTAGGCGGCCACATCCCGGCGGACCTCGTGCGGCGCGATGGTGCTCAGGTCCGTGCACGCTCCGGCGTCCCGCGCCAGGCCGAGGAGATGGTCGAACCGTACGTCCTCGCGGGTGGCGACCAGCAGCCGCAGTCGGCCGCCGGGCATCTGCGCGTGTTGGGCGAGCGGGAGCAGCAGGGCGGTGGTGATGTCCCGGGGGTGGAGGGCCTCGTCGAGGGCGTCGATGACGATGGTGACCGGGCGGGTGCCGGGGGGCAGCAGGCTCAGCAGGTGTTGTGCCGGGTTCCCGGTCGTGTCCTGGGTTTCTGTGTCCGGTTGGGTCGGGGTGCCGGGGGTGGTGATGTGGCGTAGTTGGCGGGTCAGGGAGGCGGTGATGTCGTCGAGGCCGAGGCGTCGTGCGTGGACGGCCGCGATCCGGTCGTTCTCGCCGGGTACGTGGTCGTCGAGTCCGGCCCACAGGACGCGGGTGTGGCGGCGCAGTGCCGGGTGGGCGGCGCACAGGAGAATGCCGAGGAGCGCGGACTTGCCGGCGCCTGCTTTGCCGGTGACCACGCGTAGCGCCGGGGCGGCCGTGTCGTCGTCGAGCCATGCGGTGAGGGTGTCGAGTTGTGGGGTGCGGCCGCTGAAGTAGCCCTCGGCCCAGTCACGGTCGACCGGTTCGGCGCCGCCGGCACGGCGCATGAAGTGCAGGGGGTCCGCGGCCCAGTCGGCCAGGCGGGCGATCTCCGGGGGCAGGCCCGGGACCAGCGCCGGTGTGGTGTTTTTGGGAGTGTAGGAGGGGTTGGGGAAGAACGGCAGCCGGGACAGGTCGGCGTGGCCGGGGACGAGGCTGGTCAGGATCGACTGGGGCAGCCCGTTGGCCCGTTCGGCCAGTTCGTTGACGGCACGGTCGATGTCCCGCCAGACCGTACCGGGCGGGATGTACTGCAATGAGGGGTCGAAGCGAACTTCCAGGTCGCGGTACTTCTCCAGGACCCGTACCAGGGCCTGGCTCAGCCGATAGCCGAACGCCTGCTTGTCCGGTCCGGTCGCGGCCAGCACCCAGGCCCGGCGCTTTTCCACGTCCATCCGCGAGTGCCAGGCGGTCACCGCGGCCTGCCCGGCGTAGCAGACGTCCAGGACGAACAGTGTCATCGGCCGGTGCCGCCGGGGGTGGTCTTCGATCAGGTCGATCCACCCGCCCACAGGCCGGCCCAGGCGATCCCCGTCACTGCCCAGGATGTACAGCTTCTCGCTGCTGCCGTCGGCCAGCTCACCGTGCCCGACGATGTGCACGATCAGCACGTCGGTGTCCTTGGCCTCGACCGCGGCCTCGACCAGCTTTCCGTAGTCGGCCTGTCCCTCCGGTGCCGTGGTTGGGCGCCGCGTGTACCGGAACTCCTCCAGGATCTCAGCGACCCTCCCGGCATGAACGGGAGCGTCCTCCAGGACGTCCAGGCCGAACCGTGGCGAGTCACCTTCCTCGGTACGCGTCAACGCGATCCCCAGCGACAGCACCACGTGCCGCGGCTCGCCCACGCCTCCCGCCTGCTCCACGCCCGACGCCACCACCCTCCGCCCCCGGCCTCTGGCAACTCGATCAGCAGCGCGGTTCGACGATAGACACTCCACGCCTCCGTGGTGGCCAGATCACCAAGATCGGAAAGCGACTGTTCTCATCGAGGACGACGCGCGAGGGTAACGGCACCGACCCGATGCCGGGCTCTTTCAACACACCGGCTGAAGGCCTTCCATGAGGTGGGGGTCAAGCGGTGAGTCCGTGGGCCCGGTGGGACCAGGCGGTCGCCTCGTCGTACGGTGTGCCGGTCTTCAGGCAGCCGTGCAGGATGCCGACGAGCCGGTTGGCGAGCTGGCGCAGGGCGGCGTTGAATTCGATGCCGCGGGCCCGTTGCTTCTCGTAGTAGGCCCTGGCGCCAGGGGAGACCCTCAGCGCGGAGAATGCCTGTGCGATCAGGGCGTCGATGAGCCGGTCGTTACGGACGTACCGGGCGGTCACGACCTTCTTTCTGCCGGAGGCGCGGGTGATCGGGCTGGTGCCGGCGTAGTTCTTGCGGGCCTTGGCGCCGGCGTAGCGGTGCGGGTCGTCGCCGAATTCTGCGAGGACCCGGGCGCTGAGCATCGGGCCCAGTCCGGGCTGGGAGCGGATGATCTCAGCGTCGGGGTGCCGGCCGAAGTAGTCCTCGACCTGCCCGTGCAGGAAGTTGACCTGCTCGTTCAAGGTGACCAGCAGCGCGACAAGAGCGCGCACCGAGTCGGCGTAGGCCGCGGTCACAGCGGCGGGCTGACCCAGGTGCTTAGCGCGCAGTATGGCCTGGATCCTGGTGGCCTTGCTGGCGATGTTGCGCCGGCGGGCGCGCTTGAGGGCTGCACTGATCTGCGTGGTCGTCAGCTTCGCTGCGGCCGCCGGATCAGGCGCCTTGGCCAGCAGCTCCAGGACGTCGGGGGCGTCCAGGTCCTCGAACGCCTCCAAGGCGGCGGGGAAGTAGTCGAGCAGAGCGTGCCGCAGCCGCTGCGTGGTGCGGGTCCGCTCCCAGATCAGGGTCTTGTGGATGCGCGTCACCGCCTTGACCGCTTCAGCGTCGGCGGTGTCCCCGGAGATCGGGCGCAGCTGGTGGGAGTCGGTGCGCACCATGTCGGCGAGCATGTGCGCGTCGGCCGCGTCACTCTTGGCCCCCGACACCGCCAGACGTTCCCGGTATCGGGATGCCTGCAGCGGGTTGACTGCGTACACCGTGTAGCCGGCGGCGATCAGCGCCTGCACCCACGGGCCGCGATCGGTCTCGATCCCGATCACCACGTCGGCCTTGCTGTCCTCGCCGAGCTCGGCACCGATCATCGCGTGCAGCCGTTCGATGCCCGCGACGCCTTCCGGCAGCCGGGCCTTGGACAGCCGGCGGCCCGTGGCGTCCATCAGCTCGACGTCGTGGTGGTCTTGGGCCCAGTCGTCCCCAACGAACAGCAACTCGTCCTCCGTCATCGACCTCGATCGGCAGTAGCCCGCAGGAGAACCATCAGCGACCTAATAAGGGCTCATCGCTCTCTTCTGTGGGTCTTGATGGGGCTCGGTTGTGCTCGGCCGGGCAGGGGTCGGGCGTAACCGGCCAGGCAGAGCAGGATCA
>NZ_JBVHLF010000170.1:0-6463 GCF_055559155.1 Kitasatospora sp. NPDC024654 | reverse complement strand
AACACCCGCACCGCCCCGTGGTCCAGATCCCGCCACCGGCGCCGGCCGCGTCCCCGGTCGTACCAGGGGGCCGGGCGCCGGCACAGCCCGCACCGTCCACGCGGCCGCGCGTCAGGCCGTACCGACGCGACTACACACTGTTCCGATTCGTCCCAGCGCACCGCCTCGACCACGGTGTTTTCCACCATCAGGGTGCGCTTCCATATGCTGAAGGCAGGCACGCCGTCTCTCTGCTTGATCAAACTTGGGCTTCGACACCTCAAGGATCACAGAGGACGGCGTGTTTCACGTCCAGCCGCAGGTCAGCGCACCCACACATACGGCAGGAGAGCCCCAAACCCGAGGCATTGCGCGCCCTGGTGGTGCGCCTGGCCCGTGAGAACGACACCTGGGGGTATCGCCGGATCCACGGCGAACTGCACACCTTGGGCTGGAAGGTCGCAGCCTCCACCGTCTGGGAGATCTTGAAGAAGGCCGGCATCGATCCGGCGCCCCAGCGCGCCGACCGCTCCTGGTCCCGGTTCCTTACCGTCCAGGCCCAGGGGATCCTCGCCGTCGACGTCCTCCACGTGGACACCGTCCTCCTCAGGCGGCTGTTCGTCCTGTTCTTCATCGAGCACGGCACCCGACGAGTGCACATCGCCGGCGTCACCCGCAACGTCACCTCCGAGTGGGCCACCCAGCAGGCCCGCAACCTGCTGATGACCCTGGACGACCTGCGCACTACCGGAATCCGGTACCTGATCCGCGACAACGCCGGCTACTTCACCGAGGCCTTCGACGCGGTCTTCAACGCCGTCGGCACCCGCGTGGTGCCCATCCTGCCCGGCGTGCCCCGGATGAACGCGATCGCCGAGTGCTGGGTCGGATCCTGCAGGCGCGAGGCCACCGACCGCGTCCTGATCACCGGAGAGCGGCACCTGCGCCTCGTCATCGACGAGTACGCGACCCATCACAACGAACACCGGCCACACCGATCACTGGGACAACGCTGCCCTGACGATACCGGCACACCTGAACCGCCCGCCGCCGATGACCAATCGCGTGTCATCCGGCGCGACCGCCTTGGCGGTCTCATCCACGAATACGCGCAGGTCGCATAGGGTGACACGGTTTTCGGCACGCGCACGCAGCTACCTCGACAGGCAGGCCCGCGCTGAACATCCGATCAGGGTTCATCAGGGCTGTCCGGACACAGGAGTCGCTGGCGAAGCTGCGGAGGTCTGCCCGAACTGACCCGTTCAGGCCGCGGTCAAGCGGGGGTGCCGGCCGCCGCGTTCCTGGTGGACCTCGCACAGGCGGTCCCGGAGCCGCGCGTGGCGGAACTGGTAGACCGCGCCGACCCGGCGCAGGACGCCCCTGTCGTAGGCGTCGTCCAGGAAGGCGTTCAGGTTCCTCGGCAGCCGTCCCATCAGGGGCAGCCAGATCCGGGCCAGGACCACCCAGCGCCCCCAGGCGGTCATGGTGCCGACCCCGAGCGCGACCATGGTCCCGGACACCAGCGCGGCCGAAATCGCGGACACGATTCCGTACAAGAGCCCCCAGATGATCGCGTACCCCGACCCGATCACCAGCCCGATGATGAGCAACTGGGTGAGCACAGTCCTGCGGTTGGTGTGCAGCAGGATCGCCGGGAGCTCGTTCTTCTCTCTCGGGATGACCGTCTCGAACCCGGCTCCGAGCACGGCGACGAGCCCGATCCCGAGCCCGGTGAGAGCACCGAGCCCGAGTTGCTCTGCCGCCGCCAGCGCGATCACCAGCCCGGAGTAGCCCTCGGACGTCAGCAGGACCGAGCTGCCGACCGCCCAGAGGGCGCCGAACAGAAGGCCGCCGGCGAGACCGCCCCTGACTCTGGGGAAGAAGCTCTTGCGCAGCTTCCTCACCGTTTCGTGCCAGGGCTGGCCCCGGAACCTGACCTCCATCAGCGATGGCTCGAACGTCGGACCGCCGACCTTCAGTTTCGTGGCGAAACCGTGCATGAGCCCGAAGGTCAGACCCAGCACAAGTCCGTTCGCCGGGCCGACGATGACCGCTGTCATGAGTCCGTCCGCGAGCCCGGCCAGAAGCCCGGTCTCCAGCCCGTAGCCGAGCCCGGCCACCAGGCCGCACGCGATACCAACCGTGATCCCGACCAGCAGCATGACCGTGCGCAGCTTCATGCTGGTGCCCAGCCGCCACCACTCGATGTCCTGTGTCCTGAGCTCCGTCAGGTGGGTCGCGAGGTAGCCGAGCCAGTGCCGGGCGAGCTTCGGGTCCCACTGTCGTGGCACGGGGGCGGCATGCCGAGTGCGGGGTACCCGCGAGTACGCGGTGGCGACGAAGGCGTCCAGGAGGTGTTTCTGCAGGGCCCGTCGCGTGCCGAACTTCCCGCTGTCCAGCAGTTCGGATGGATCACCGTCGGATTCGTAGATGAACCGGGCCATGGTGACCATGAGCGGGGTGGTCAGGACGGCGGCGAGCCGCGCGCAGTCGGGTTCGCTGGGGTGGCGGCGCAGCTCGTCCAGGACGTGCTCCCAGCCGGTCCCGGCGGCCGCCGTGGTGGCCTCCAGGTAGTCCATGGCGGAGTCGGGGGTCAGGTCGGTCAGTTCGGCACCGGCGGCGGAGAGCTTGACCTTGATCCTTCGCTGCACGGCCTGGAACTTGGCGCGGCGACTGGTCACCAGCAGCGGCAGGGTGGTGGCGTTCAGGCTCCTCAGCGCGGGTCCGCGAAGGTCGTCGGCGATCTCGTCGAACCCGTCCAGGACCGGCAGGATGCGCTTGGCGTCGACCAGCGCCGCAGCCCAGGTCGAGTCGTTGGGTCCGGCCTCGGCCAGATAGGGCTGGTCCCGCTCCAACTGACTGATCAGCCAGTCCTGCAGCAGGGTCCGCTCGGGATTCCACGAGCCAAGACTGAAGATTACCGGCACCGGTGCCCGGTCGGTACCGGTACGGTCCTCCAGCAGGGCCCGCGCGAAGAGCATGGCCAGGCTGGTCTTCCCCGAGCCTGCCCGGCCCAGTACCAACAGCCAGCCGGCCTTCGCCGCCAGGATCTTGTCCAGCTCGCGCGCCAGGTACTGCACGGCGGAGTCCGTCGTCCCGCCCAGCGGGCCGGTTGCCTCGTCGGACAGCGGCCGCCAGGGTACTGGTAGCGCAATGGGATCGAGGATCCGCTGCTGGGCCAGTTCGCCCTTAAGCCGGCCACCGATCTGGTTCGCGAGCTGGTCGGCCTTGTCGGCCAATGCCTCCTCGAAGGGCCTGGCCATGGGGTAGTAGTTGTTCTGGACATTGTTGCTGCCGATCATGATTGCGGTGTTGAAAACGGTGTCCCGTTCACCGCCAGGCTCCGCGTTGGTCACTGGGACCCGAAGTGGTTGTCCTGTCGGTTGTTGTTGCCGTTCATAATCGCAATCGGCCCGCTGAAGGTGTTCCCGCTCACGTTGTTTCCGCCGAGCCCCGGGCCGACGGGCGCGCCGGCTGCCTGGAGCTGGTTCACGGCCTGCCGCAGTGCCTCGGCGAACTCGGTGTCGTGCGCGGCCACGTACCTCAACGCCAGCTCCAGCTGTTCCCGGGTCTCCGTGGTCGGCTCTGCCAGACCGGAGTCAGCCTCCTGCATCACGCTCCCCAGTGCCGGCTCAGAGCCCAACCGGGAGACCACCACCTCGTGCAGGCGGTCCATCCCGGCGTCCAGCGCCGAATCGACCTCCGTGTCCGCCCGGCGAGCCACCCGCCGTCCTTTGCGTACGGCCCACGCGAAGAGATATCCGACTACCAGCTCCATACCCACTACGTTCGCCCCCTCTGCAGGACATGTTCGCCAGTGCGCCAACCGTAGCTGTAAGCGCCCGGACGCGTGGCGCAAAGCTGAAAACCACCAGCGGCAGGCGAACAGGAAGTCGGTCTCAGTCGAGGGAGTCCCTCTGTCGCATCGCGCCGGTCCCGGTGCTCCCGGTGGCCACGGGCTCGCTCACATGACCGTACGTGAGTGGCACTTTGCGAAGGTGGCGTTTGCTGCGCCAGGCACTGAGGATGGCTGCGGTGATGCCGGCGGCGATCAGGACAGCGGCGATCAGGAGCGGGTACGGGAAGTGCTCGTGCCTGGCCGACAGGAGGACGGAGGCGCTATTGAGCGGGGCAGCACCGCTCGGTTTGGAACTCGGTGTAGTGGCTGACGCGGTCGCATTGCCGGGAGTTGGCGGTGCCGTGGTGGGCGCGGCCGATCCTGACGAACTCGGTCCGCTCGTTACGCCCGACGGAACCACTCCACCTGATCCGCCACTCGTGCCGATTCCGCCGCCTGCAGCCGATCCACCGCTGGTGCCCGATCCACCGCTGGTGCCCGACCCACCGCTGGTGCCCGACCCACCGCTCGTGCCTGAGCCACCGCTCGTGCCTGAGCCACCGCTCGTGCCTGAGCCACCGCTCGTGCCTGAGCCGCTAGTCGTGCCCGATCCGCCCGACGACGACCCGGTCTTGGTGCCCGAGGGCGTGGCGGTCGGGGTGCCGGGGTTCCCGCCGCCGCCCGTCGACCCGGAGGAGGGCGCTGGCGTCGGCGGGGGCGGCTCCATCACCGCGACGGACTGGAGGACGTTGTCCTGCCCGGAGTTCGGCGAGCAGGACCCGTCAATCGTGCCCAGGGCGGCACCACTCGCCGTCCTCGGGGTGACCTGCGCAGTGAAACTCCCGATGGTGACCGTCGCCTGACCTGCCTGGCTGAGCGTCACGGAGGGCGCGGCGCCGGTCGCCGTAAGCGGGAACGAGCCGGACGCCGGGATCGCGGTCCTGGCAATGGACATGGTGATGTCCTCCGGAACGTTGCCCTGCGGTGCCACCACCGTGCCGTGTCCGACCACCGTTCCGTCCACGCTGGTGGCACCGATGAAGGCCGCGGCCTGCGCGAAGCTCGCGTCCACCATCGCCGTCCCGCGGATGGTGAACCGCGGACTGGGCTGGCCCACCACCATCGAGGTGGGGACGTCCGCGTCGATCGTGATGTCCGCGGCAGCGCCGATCACCCCGGATGAGCACGAGTAGTGCAGCGTGCGCGAGACAGGGGCAGCGGCGGAGGATCCGACGTCGAGCACCGCCTCCACGCCGATGGCAGCCACGACCGTCGCCGTCACCCCGAGGACGGCCCGTGCCCCGAACCGTCCCGCGCGACGTCCTTTGCCGAGCGTAATATTCATGATCACTCCCCGGTGACGGCCCCCGATTCCCCTCGATGCCAACCAGTATGGCGACCGGTCATAAACGGATGGTTGCAGCCAACGCGACGTACTGCGCAAGTTGCTGACGGATGCACAGATATTCCCATTACTGACTTCGACGCTTCGGGGTGATGGACCAGTGCTTCACCAACGGGCCGTCACTGCGATCGGACGCTCCCTCGATCTGCCGCCACCGTCACCCTGAAGTGCCGAGGTCAGTAGCAGCGGGTCCTGCGGAGACGCCGCCGAGGGCCACCCCGGCCGTCCTGCGGTCACCGGCCGCCTATCGCGTTGCCGCGGTGATCGTCATGAACGCGCGGGGAGCGGAGGTGGCTTCCGGCACGCCGCGGACGACGTCGCCATGCTGGAGATCGCCGCGTCGATCGCGCCCGCACCGGGTCAACCTTCGACACGCGTTTGGGGTACTGTCCACCGACGACCGGAAGCTGGCCATTGCAGCGCGATCCGAAGCTGCCAGGCTGCCTCCCATCGGCCGTGCGGCCGACCGTTCCTGACGCGCGCCGCGCGGGTCACCGACATGGCCGGAACGGCGAAGGGACCGCCGCCGGCCGGGTAACCAAGGTGGGCCGGTGCGCGTGCGCTGCAGAACCTCCCGGCCCGGGGCCCGATGTGCCATGGATCGCCGTGGCTCACCCAAATTTGGGTGAGCCATCCCAGCAGACGCCCCCTATGTTCTCGCCCACTGCGGTCCGTTGGTGCCCGTTCGGGAAGACCGCTGTCGCCTTGTCCGACGTAGCCGAGCTGGCAACCGCACGGGTCGCGCATGCTGCGCCGCATCCCGAGCGGGCCCGGAACGACGAAGGGCCCGCCGCCGGCTGGGGAGCCGGGCGCGGGCCCTGGAATGGCTGGGTGAAGGAGTCGGCGGGGCGGAAGCGGCAGCGTCAGGTCCGCGGTGTCGCGATGGTGACGTCCACCGCGGGGCCCAGTCGACGTACCGTTCGGATCAAGTCGGGCAGTTGCGGGTTCGCAGGGTGCCGGGAGAGCAGGTCGACCTCGTCGAGGAAGACGACGTACCCGCCCTCAGCGACGGCGAACGGATCGGCCTTGCGGCGCTTGATCTCGAAGACGGCGCGCGTGAGCTGGCGGGTGAACTGCTCGGCCGGAGCGTCGGCAGACAGTGCTGCCTTCCCGCGGGTCGGCCTGGCGACAACCAGCTGATCCAGCCTCAGAGTGCGGTTCGCGCCGTAATGCCGGGTTTGGCGTCGCTCGATGGGGTGACATTGGGGCATCTCTGCCGGTCAGGCATTCGAGATTCGCTT
>NZ_JBVHLF010000169.1:0-6660 GCF_055559155.1 Kitasatospora sp. NPDC024654 | reverse complement strand
GGTGCTGCGGGCCAGGCTGCGCCGCCCGCGGGGCGTCGAGCGGGTGGCGGCGGCGGGGGGGGGGGGCCCCCCCCCCCCCCCCCCCCCCCCCCCCCCCACCCCCCCCCCCCCCCCCCCCCACCCCCGCCCCCCCCCCCCCCCCCCCTCCCCCCCCCCCCCCCCCCCCCCCTTTTCGCCCCCCCCCCCCCCCCCCCCCCCCCCGACACCGTGCGTTCGGATCACCACTGCTGCTCGGTGTCGTCCAGCGTCTCCTGTCCTTGCTCCAGGGTGTCGTCCGCGGCGTCCTTGGCCTTCTCGGGCGGCCGGGACGCGGCGTCCGCGCGCCGGTGCTTCTCATCGAGAGCCGACTTCGCCTGTTCCTTCAGCTCTTCCGCCTTGTCCTGAAACTGGTCCTTGAGGCCCATGTCTCCTCCTGGGGTCGGCCTGGACGATGGGCTCCTCCCACTGTGGCTCGGCCCGCCGGGCCTGTCGAGCGCGGCCCCGCGCCCCGCCCGCGGCATGCCCGCCAGGACCCGGCGGTGAGACGATCGGACATGAAATCGAGATGGCAGGCTATTCAGACTCTCCCCCCGGCTCCCTAGGGTGAGGACATCACCCGAAGCGGTCGGGTGCGACACAGTGGGGAGACCACCATGCGTGCGGTCAGCCAGAACTCCTTCGGCGGTCCCGAGGTCCTCGAGGTCGTGGAGCGCGGGAAGCCGGTGCCGGCAGCCGGTGAGGTGCTGGTGCGGGTGGGCGCGAGCGCGCTCAACCCGGTGGACGCGATGGTGCGCTCCGGGGCCCTGCCGCTGCTCGGCGAGCCGCCCTTCGTGCTGGGCTGGGACATCAGCGGTGTCGTCGAGCAGGCCGCACCGGACACCGGCTTCACGGTCGGCGACGCCGTCTACGGGATGCCCCGCTTCCCGGGCGAGGCCGCCGGCTACGCCCAGTACGTGACCGCACCCGCCACCCAGCTGGCCCACCGCCCCGCCACACTGGACGACGTGCACGCCGCCGCGCTGCCGCTGGCCGCCCTCACCGCCTGGCAGGGCCTGGTGGGCGCGGCCGGGCTGGCCGCCGGGCAACGGGTGCTGATCCAGCGCGCGGCCGGCGGGGTGGGCCACCTCGCGGTGCAGATCGCCAAGGCACGC
This sequence comes from Kitasatospora sp. NPDC024654, assembly GCF_055559155.1. Classification (NCBI taxonomy): domain Bacteria; kingdom Bacillati; phylum Actinomycetota; class Actinomycetes; order Kitasatosporales; family Streptomycetaceae; genus Kitasatospora; species Kitasatospora sp. NPDC024654. The sequence goes on along the minus strand of NZ_JBVHLF010000169.1, from coordinate 5,530 downwards.
GGCGCCCACGTCATCGCGCTGGCCAGCGCGCCCAAGCACGCCTTCGTACGCGATCTGGGCGCCGACGAGGTGATCGACTACCGGCACACCGACGTCACCGAGACGCTGCGCGAGGTGGACGTGGTCCTCGACTCCACCGGCCAGGGCGAGCGCTCGCTGCGCGTGCTGCGCGAGGGCGGGGTGCTGGTCACCATCCGCGAGCACCGCGACGAGCGGCTCGCGGCCACGGTGACGGCCGCCGGGCGGCGCTTCGCCGGGATCTCCGTGGTGCCCGACGGCGCGGCCCTGGCCGAGATCGCCGCCCTCGCCGACGCCGGCCGCCTGCGCCCGCACCTCGCCGCGACCTTCCCGCTCGCCGAGATCGACAAGGCCCACCGGCTGCTGGACGAGGGCACCGCCCAGGGCAAGATCGTCCTGACACTCTGAAACACGCGAACGACGAAGCACGCACCCGACCAGGCAGCGGAGGCACGGCGATGGACATCCTCACCGAGGTGCTGGCCTCGATGCGCACCGGCTGCCCGGTCTCGGTGCGCACCGAGGGCCGCGCACCGTGGGGGCTGCGGCTGCCGGCGGTGGCCGGGGCGGGCTTCCACGTGGTGCTGTACGGCACCTGCTGGCTCCTCCCACTGGAGGACGCCGCCAACACCCGCCGCCCGATCGCGCTGAGCCCGGGCGACGTGATCTTCCTGCGCGACGGCCACGGCCACCTGCTGACGGACGACCCCGCCACCCGCGCCACCGTGCCCCAGCCCGCGCGCTTCGCTCCCGGCTCGCCGATCGGCCACCTCACACTGGGCGGCGACGGCGCGCGCACCAGCCTGCTCTGCGGCGCCTACCACCTGGACCAGGGCCGCCCGCACCCGCTGCTCGGCCAACTGCCCGAGGTGGTGCACCTGGAGACCCGCCACGGCCGCCACCCCGAGCTGACCGCGGCCGTCCAGCTGCTCGGCGCCGAGCTGGAGGCCCCGCGGATCGGCTCGGACGGCATCGTGCCGGCCCTGATCGACGCGCTGCTGCTGTACGTGCTGCGGGCCTGGCTGCAGGACCAGCCCGCCACCGCGGTCGCCGGCTGGGCCGCGGCCCTGCGCGACCCACTGGTCGCGCCGGCACTGGCCGCGATCCACCAGGACCCGGCGGCCCCGTGGAGCGTGGAGTCACTGGCCGATCGGGCCGGCACCTCCCGGGCGACCTTCGCCCGCCGCTTCACCACCCTCGTCGGCGAGCCGCCACTGGCCTACCTGACCCGCTGGCGGATGACCACCGCCGCCAGGCTGCTGCGCGAGGCGGACCTCCCGCTCAGCGCGATCGCCACCCAGACCGGCTACGGCTCGGAGTTCGCCTTCGCGAAGGCCTTCAAACGCGCCCACGGCCTGCCACCCGGCGGCTACCGCCGCCAGACACAAGCCATCTGACGAGCCATCAGACAAGGTACGCGGTCGAAACCGACGGGCAGGTGACGCGGCCCGCGCAGCACCGCGCTGGCGCGGTGGACGGGGTCCGCTCCGGCGGCACCCGGCCCATCAGGACCTGCTTGGACAACGGCGGCCGATCATACGGCTCACACGCCTCGTCACCGATCATCGTCAGCGTCCCCGTGAAACCCTCCGCCCGCAGCGCCTCGGCAGCCCGCAGCCCGCCCGGCCGCCTCGACCGTGATCGCCTGCACCGGGCAGGCCGCCGCCTGCACCACCCGCGCACGCCACGCCTCGTCCGGACCCGGGTGGTACATCAGCGCCTCCTCGCCGTGCAGGGCGAAGACCTCGGGCGCCAGGAACACGCACTGCGCATAGCCCTGACACCGGCTCAGTTCGACGACCAGCCGCATCCGGGCCACGTCCCTTCACCGCAGATCCGCGCGGGCCCGACCGCGCCACGCCCGCCAGGAGGGAAGCTACCCGAGCCGGACAAACACCGCATGACGGACACCAGGCCGGTAGTTGGGCCGGCGGAGTGAACGTCCACCGCCCAGGTGCGCCCGCACGGCACGAACCCCCCACCGACCGCCACCATGGGCCCCGCCCCACACACCACCCAGGAGGACCGATGCAGGCCACCCCGCCGGCCACCGACGACACCCCCGCACAGGCCCTGCGCACCCCACGCGCCGCCGGCGTGGCCGGCATCCTGTTCGCGCTGCTCCTGGCCCTCGCCCTCGTCCTGGTCAGGATCGCCATCCCGGCCCACCCGGGCGGCGCCGGCGCCTGGCTCGCCACCGCCTCCCACCGCTCCCTGCTGCGCACCGCCCTCGCCCTGGTGCCCTTCGCCGGCGTCTTCTTCCTCTGGTTCATGGGCGCGGTGCGCGACCACGTCGGCCACCAGCACGACCGCTTCTTCGACACCCTCTTCCTCGGCAGCGGCCTGGTCCTGCTCGCGATGCTCTTCGTGCTGACCGCCGCCACCGACGGCCTGATCGACGTGGCCTCCGGACCCACCTCCGGCCAGCTCCAGGAGTGGCTGTTCGGACGCCACCTCAGCTTCACCCTGCTCTCCGGCTACCTGACACGGATGGCCGCGGTGTTCACCCTCAGCACCACCACCATCGGCCACCAGCTCGGCGTCTTCCCCCGCTGGCTCACCTGGCTCGGCTACCCGGTCGGCCTGGTGCTGCTGTTCGTGGTCAGCACCCTGCCCTGGTCCGAACTCCTCTTCCCCGCCTGGGCCCTGGCGGTCAGCTGCCACGTCCTGCGCGCCGGGCTGCGCACCCCACGCCCGGCCCGCTAACCCATGCCGCTGACGCTCTCCGGCTCGATCACGAAGATCACCCGGACCTGGTCCCGCCCGCCGTACCACGGGTACGCGGTGCCCAGGTAACGCCTGGACAGCGCCTCGATGTGCTCCACCGCGCCCTCGGTCCGCACCTCCACCACCCGCCCGCGCACCTGGAAGTACCGCGACGGGTTGGCCGGGTCCGCGACCGCGACGGCCACCCGCGGATCACGCCTGATGTTCCTGGTCTTGACGTGGCTCTGCACGCTGTTGATCAGCACGTGCTCACCATCGGTGTCCACCCAGGTCTGCGTCACCTGCGGCGAACCGTCGGCCATCGTGGTGGCCAGGTAGCAGATGCCACGCGAGCGCAGCAGCGTGAGCAGTTCCTCGGACAGTCCCAAGACAGTCTCCCGGTCGTCGGATGCGGACGCCGTCCCCGCCACGGCGAACACGGCATGATCACGGCGCAGCATACGCACCCCCACCGGGGAGCGAGCGACCGCCAGGGCTTTCACCCGGTCCCGCCACCGGATAGAACACCAAGGTGAAGATACGCACCGGCGGCCCCGGCGACACCACCGACATCCTCCACCTGCTCGACGACGCGGTCACCTGGCTGGCCTCGCTCGGCCGCACCGGCCAGTGGGGCGAACAGCCCTGGAGCACCCGACCCGCCGCCGTCGAACGCGTCCACGCCTACACCCACGACCGCGACACCTTCTGGACCCGCATCGCCGAGGACGCCCAAGGCACCACCGTGGGCAGCTGCGTCCTGTCCGAACACGCCCCCGACTACGCCACCCCGCCCGGCCGCCGCGAACTCTACGTCCGCAACCTGGTCACCTCCCGCGCCCGTTCGGGCTCCGGCATCGGCGCGGCCCTGATCGCCGACGCCCTCGAGGAGACCCGCCGCCGCGGCCTGACCCTGCTGCGCGTCGACTGCTACGCCGGCGGTGACCGCCAACTGGTCGCCCAGTACCAGCGGTTGGGCTTCACCCCCACCGACACCTTCCAGGTCGAGCAGCCCAACGGCCCCTGGCCCGGCCAGATCCTGGCGATCGAACTGTGAACCTCCACCAACCACCACCGCCGCGACACACGAGAACAGCCCTCCTCCGCGGCCCCCGCCGGCCCCCCGGCCCGCGCCGGCCGCGCGACGGGCCTGGGCCGGTCAACGGACATACGATTCGAGCGTGCCGCGCCGGCGGATGTCGAGCGTCGCGCAGTGGAACGAGCCACCGAACGGCGCGTAGTGCAGCAGGTCGCACGGAATCGGCTCGAACCCCCATTTCTCGAGCGCGCGCAGCATGCCGGTGTGGTGCCGCTCCGCGATCACCCGTTTCTCGTCGATCATGAGAACGTTCATGTTGAGCCACTTGCCGCACAACGAGGTCATCTTGAGGAACCGCTCGTCGATCGGGTCGGGCTCCGGGGCGATCAGGATGTCCCACGAGCTCAGGACGTCGGGCAACCGGTCGACGTCGACGTACTCGGGATTGACCAGCACCTTGCCGGGCGCGAGCGGGAGGAACGTCGTGTCGATGTGCATCGGCGCGCGGCAGCGGCTCTCGATCTCGTGGATCCGGTAACCGGGACCGAGATGGCGACGCAACCAGTCGATGCCCATGCGGTTGGTGACGTTGCTCCGCGTGACGAACAGGTCGCGTCCCGCCCGCACGAAATCCGCCGCGTCGAACACCGGCTCGAACTCGGTGAGGATGTAGCGCATGGGCTCCCCGGCCTCGGGGATCCGGAAGTCCGCCTCGAACAGTGCGTCCGTGAGCTGCGGCTTCGGCGCCGCCGTCCAGCGCGCGCCGCGCCGGAAGTAGTCCTTGAGGACCCTGCGATAGGAGTGGGTCTCGAAATACCGGCACGGCCACGCCATCGGGGTCTCGATGATCTCGTCACCGATCACGAGCATGCTGTCACGCGGACAGGTGCTGCAAAAACCGCGCGACGACCAGTCGGGGGTACCGAAGCGCTGCCTGTGGTCGATCGCGTCCGGACGCGTGACCGTGATGCCGAGGGACTGCAGGAGGGCGACGAACTGATCGAGCTCACGCCGCGCCGGCCCGATCAGCGTGCGCGGGTACTTGAAGCCGGCGGCGAGCCCCTGCAACCGCGCCGCCCACGGTGGGATGTTGCAGGCCACGACCGGATGGCTGGAGGGGATCGTCGCGGCATCGAGACGCCCGACGATGACCTCCTCCAGCGGATCCCACTCGTTGTGTGAACTGACCGGCGAAATGAGGGGTTCCGCGGCGTCATCAGTCGTGGCCGATGGCGCCGACCTCACGCGTGGTCCACGGCCCACGTACGGGCATCACGGCCTGCCGCCGCCAGACGGCCGGGCCTGCGCACTACCGCCATGCTCAGTCGCTCTCGATCACAGAAGCCGGTGACTTAAAGTATACAATAGATCACTCAAAGTACATGGCCGGGTTGCTGGCGTCAACGAGCGGAACCCATCCACCTGACGCCCGACAGGACCGCGACCGGTCCGGCCGGCCCCCTGTGTCGGCGTGGCGGTCCCGGGGATGGCCGAAGGGGCCCGGTGCGCGGTGGCGTTCCGGGCCCCTTCGGGGGCGCTCCGAGGGTCCCTGTCCGACGCGTGGAGCGCTGCGGGGGGTGGCTCGGGGGGTGTGATCAGCGGCTGGTCAGCGTGGCCGGTGGTCGGTGGCTGGTTGGCGGGTGATCACTGCTACTGGATCCGCGCGGGGTGTGCGGGGATCAGTAGTTGTGGTGGGTCTGCCAGTAGGCCCAGGCGGCGTTGGGGCTGCCGTAGCGGGAGTTCATGTAGTCGTAGGCCCACTTGATC
>NZ_JBVHLF010000168.1:0-6704 GCF_055559155.1 Kitasatospora sp. NPDC024654 | reverse complement strand
CCCGAGAAGGCCCGGGCCTGGCGACCTCGTGATCGGCAGCTGGCCACACCGGACGGCCACCTTGCCTTGCCAGCACTATGAGCAACCTTGTCCAAAAAGCGGCGCGTCTGCCCCGCCGGATCGAAGCCGGGTCAGCTGGGCGAGAGCTTCGCCAAGCTGATTGTGGGCCGGTCCGGCGAGGGTCCGGTGCAGGGCCTCAGCACGGGAGCGGACCAGCCCGTCTCGGTACGCCGCTGGCAGTTGCTGCCAGACTCCGATGGCCATGTCGGCGGCTGCGGCCGGGTCGCCGTCGATGCTCAGACAGGTCGCGGCGTCCATGGTTAGCAGGGCCCGGGTCATGACGGATGGGGACCTGGTGAGGGCGAGGGCTGCTTGCTGTTCGGCGTTCGCCTCGCGGGTGCGTCCCATCAGCGTGAACGCCTGCGACAGGTGGACGTGGTGCTTCTGCAGCGGGTAGCCGAACCAGGTGTCGGCCGCCTGCACGGTGTTGAGGTGTTCGGCGATGTTGCGCGCGTCGGCGACCGCGCGAAGGGCCCCTCGGTGGTCACCGATGGAGGCCAGGGCTCGCGCGGTGACGGCGGCGGCCAGGGCTGCGGCGGCCGTGGGGGTTCGGCCTGCCTCGCGGCGGGCGCTGATGGCCAGGTTCGCGGCGGTGTTCGGGGCGCCGTAGTTCAGCGGGACCATCGCGTGCCGGGCCAGGACCCAGGCGAGCATGTGCCCGTCGCCGGATTCGCGGGCGGCCTTCTCAGCGGTGGCGAACCAGCCGTGGGAGTCGCGCTGGTCGCCTCGGTCGTGCTGGATGATCGCGACCAGTCCGGTGATCCCGGCGGCAGTGCGGGCCAGGTCGGTACGGGTGCTGGCGGGGTGCGGGCGGCTGAGGACGTCTTGCAGGAGTCCGAGGTCCTGGCGCATCTGAGCCAGCACGACCCCCGGCGCCCGACCGTGGTAGCCGCCGCGGTGGCGCTCGAACGCCCCGTCGAGGTAGGCGAGATCGCCGGGGTCGGAGCCGGACAGTCCGGCGTCGATCCCCTCGCGCGCCTCCGCGATACCGGGCAGCGCGGCGACCCCCGTCGCGAGTGCCGCCGCGCCGAGAAACTGTCGTCGATTCACCGCCGTACCCTCCTCTCCCTCGTCTTCGACCGGCTGCCGGTGGAGTTTGCGCCAGCGCCGCGAGGCGGCCACCGCGCGGGCGACCTCCTCCACCGAGAGCCCATACCCATCGGCCAGTAACTGGTGCCACCTCGGGGTCGGCAGACGCCGCTCGGTCTCCCAGCGCTTCAGGTTCTCCGGGTCGAACCACGTGCCGCCTTGAGTGTCCTGTAAGTGCAGGGCCTGCTCGTCGCGGGTGAGTTCGGCCGTCTCCCGGATCCGCCTCAGCACGGTGCCGATGCCGTTTGGTGCCATCATGCCCGTCCCCCAAGCCTTTGACTGACTGGTGCCCGATCCTGGCCCCCCAAAGCGGCCCCCCGCGCGAGAAATGCACCCCCTGCTGGCACCACCGGTGGTACTACGGGCGGTAGTTGACTGTGTACCAGCCAAGCAGAAATCGGGCGAGATCAGTTCCTTCCCTCCACATGGCACCTCCAAGCCCCCAGCTCCGGCCTGACGCCCCGAAGGGTTCCTTCGGCATGCGCGTGTGCAGCACCAGCTTCTTCCTGGTCCGCGACCCCGCCTCCGTCCCCACCAGCCGCCAGCGGCTCGGCCGGCTGATCAAACAGTGGGAGGTCCACACGGACAACGACAGCCACCTGGCCCTGGATACCGTGATCTCGGAACTCGTCACCAACGCGGTGCGGCACACCACCGGAGCGATGCTCACCGTCGGGGTGCACGCCGACCTCGACCTGCGGCGCCTGATCATCGAGGTCTACGACGGCTCGCAGGCCCTGCCCTGCCACCAGGTCTCGGGCCCGGACGCGGAGGCCGGCCGGGGCATGTTCCTGGTCGAGCGCCTGGCCCTGGCCCACGGGGTCGAGCACACCGCGCGGGGCAAGAAGGTCTGGGCCGAGGTGGCCCTGCCCGAGCAGCCGCTCACCCGCCGCCAGCTCCTCGTCCACCCCCGCCGGGCGGCCCGCGCGGTGGTCCGCCGCCTGTCGGGCCCGCGCCGCCCGCCGATACACCCGCCCGCCCTGGCCGCCTCCGGCGCCCGCTGACGCGCGCCTGCGGCCACGATCGAGAGGACGACATGACCACCACCCTGCACCACGCCGCGATCACGGACACCGCCCGGCTTCACGGCCGGGCCGCCGTCCGCAGCTTCCTGGAGGGCCCGTCGCTGACGGCGGCCGACCTGTCGATGGTCCTGCTGGTCCGCGAGGACAGCGAGGACGCCGACCGGCCGGGGGCGGATCGCGCATCACACCCGGGCCGTCGGCCGGCGCCCGGGCCGTCTGGAGAGCAAGGACTCGTGGTGGTGCCTGATGGCAGCCCGGTCGGTGTGGGAGTGCCACCGCGATTACAAGCTCTACGGTGCCCACCGCGCCCTGGGGGACGCCCGAGCGGCATGGGGCGTCCTGCAGTCGATCGCCCAGAGCAAGGGTCTCGTCACCATCACCCCTTCCGGCCCGACCGATGGGCGGTGACCGGTCCAAGACGACGCTCGCTGCGGTGCAGCAGGTCGGCCGTAGGGTGTTCGGGCCCTGAGAAGCAGCGGCGGTGCCTCCCTGTGTGTTCTGGGAGACACCGCCGTCTTCGCGTCAGCAGCCGCACCCGCAGGTCACGCACCAGTAGCGGTCCTCGCAGCGTTCGCGCTCCAGGTGACCGCAGGGCTGGAACCGGTCGGTTCCACCGGGCTCCGAGCAGTAGCACTCGCAGCAACTGCCGCACGCCTCGTGCGTCGCGTCCTTGCGTCGCCCGTCGGGACGGCGATCAAGCGCTGGTGACGCGGGGACGCCCGTCCCGGCGTCGAGGCGGTCGTCCGGCACGTCGCCGCTCAGGACCCTGCCGCCCGCCGCCGCGGCTGATCGCCCGAGTGGGCGAGTGTACGGTGAAGACATGGCCCAGGCCAGCTCGAGCCCGCCCGGCGAGACCGGGATGGGCGAGGGTGTTCGCCGGTGCTTGCACTGCGGGAAGCCGCTGCCAGCGAGTGCCCGCGTTGATGCGCGCTTCGACCGGCCGGCCTGCAAGGCGGCCCACCGGCGGGCCCGGCTCCACCAGGCCGAGGCGCTCGAGATCGGCTTCGCCATCCTGGACGGCCGCAGGGCGGAGGTCTCCAAGCGCTGTCCGTTGTGCGGGAAGCGCTTCGTGCCGGGGCACGGCCACCGCCGGGACAAGGTGTTCGACCGCCCCCGGTGCAGGGTCGCCGCCTGGCGCTCACGCCAGCCGGTACGCCAAGCCGTTACACCCGCCCGAGCGGGTGCCGTCGACGGGACCGACGTCAGTGCGCTGACCAGCGGCGATGCGAAAGTGAAGTAGGACGGGTCCTCGAAGATGGGGTCGACACCACGGCGGTGGTCAGGGCCGGGATCCGTACGAAGCCGCACACACCGCACTCCCACGGCTGGCCGTCGCCGATTCGGTCGGCAGCTGTGGCGCGCGGCGATGCACTGGGGCAGCACCAGCGGCGCCGACTACCAGCTGCTGTAGACCACCGAGGGTGCGCCTCCGACCGCGTGTGTCAGGCCGAGGGGCTGACCGGCCTCGGCTTCGTCTGCATGACGACGGTGTGACCCCCCACTGACTCCCTCCGAAGCGGCTACATCACACTCCGCTCATGGCCGACGCACCCCAGCACAGACAGTCGCGCTCATCCGCGAAGCCATCCCGCCCTTGCGCCGCTCCACCGCCGGCGGCTGCGCAACGCGTCCGCCTACTTGCCGCCGTCTCGTCCATGCCCGCTGCCTCGTGGAATGGAGCCGCGCGTCCGGGCGCTGGCCCTTGCGGGCGCTGGCTTCTTCGCGGTGGACTTGCGCGCCTTGGACGCCTTCGGGTGCTCCTCCTGCGCCTGCTTCACCGCGGCTTCGAGGACCGCTATCAGGTCACTCGCCTGCTGCGCGGGCGGCAGTATCCGTGCCTGGGGTGCGTGCGGCGCGGGCAGGCCGGCCATGCGGGCCTCCACCACCTCCCGCAACGCCCGGGTGTACTCGTCCTGCTCCTGCTCCAGCTGGAAGTCCTCGCTGACGGTGTCCATCAGCTGGCGCGCCAGCCGCACCTCCTCCGGGCGCAGTTCGGGTGGGGGCGGGGCGAGCCCTTCGGGTGATCTGACTTCGTCGGGCCACAGGAGGGTGATCATGGTGAGGGTGTCGCCGTTTACGCCGATGGCGACCAGTGAGTCACGGCTGCGTAGGGCGGTGCGGGCGATGGCGACCTGGCCGGAGTCGAGCAGGGCCTGGCGCAGCAGGGCGTGGGGGCGGGAGGCGCGGTCGTCGGCGCCGAGGTAGTAGGCCTTGTCGTAGTGGCGGACGTCCACGTGCCCGGCGGGCAGGAAGCCCAGCACTCTGATCTCGTGGCTGTCGGGCGTCGGCAGGTCGGCGAGGTCGTGGTCGGTGAGGACCAGTGTGCTGCCGTCGGGCAGGTCGTAGCCGCGGGCGATGTCGCCGGCGGGGACCTCGCCGTGGGTCTCGCACACCCGCGGCTGGCGGATCCGGGCCCCGCAGTCGCCACCGTGGACCAGGTGCAGCGGCACCTGGTGCCGACTGGTCGCGGCTTCTCTGAACTTTGGCGCCGTTCCGTCCCAAGCCTCTGATCTGTAGCTCTCTGAAACCGAATTGGTGATGCCAGAGGATCACAGCGAGATGTTCCGGAGAGCGAGAACCGCTCCGCCTGCCGCCTCAGTAATGTGACGATCAGCCGCGGCGACCACGCGGCCGACACGCTGGCGGGCTTCCTCCGGGCGCTCCACGTGGAGGCGCCCGCCGAGGCGCCGATCTCTACGGACTTCGGTGCCCATCCCAGGAACTGCACGGAGGGCTTCGACCACTTCTTCCAGGCCGTTGTCCCCGACGACATCGCTGCCGACGTCCGGGCCGTCTGGGACGACGCCGTTGCGGCCCACGCGTGGGAGGGCCCGCCGGTGTGGGTGCACGGCGACCTCCATCCCGCGAACGTCGTCGTCTCGGACGGAACGCTCTCGGGCATCGTCGACTTCGGCGCCATGTTCGCCGGCGACCCGGCGTGGGACCTCGCCGCCGCATGGGTGCTGCTGCCCGCGGGCACGGCCTCACGGTTCTTCGACATGTATGCGCATGCAGACGAGGCGGCGATCCGGCGCGCCCGCGGGCTGGCTGCTATGAAGAGCCTGTTCCTGATGCTCATGGGGCAGAACGGAGATCGGGGTCTTCCTGGCGGCAAGCCGCACTGGGGACCTGCAGGCCGGGCGGCACTTGATCGTGTTCTGAAGGGCGTTTGATGCACGCTTCTTTGAATCGGTGCTCGATCTTGGTTGAGGACCATGCGGCAGCCCACCTTCGTGGGTTCATCAATCACGACGCGTAGTGGGGATGCCAAGGGCCACGGCCGTATGCTGCCCGTGGCCCCGATCGAGCTGGCGGAGCTTCTCCTCAGCGCCAGGAGCCAGGCTGACCTGGAGACCTTCGACCTCGCCGAGCCAGCCTTCCGTCTCGGCTTCGGCGATACGGGCGATGAGGTTGTCGCGGATGTTGACCAGCCGTTCCCGTTGGTCGGGGTCGGGTCGCAGGAGCGAGCATCTGACACAGGCTTCTCTGAACTTGTCGGGGCCCCTGGACCACCTCCGGAGCCTCGATAGAGTCGGGGTGATGACTGGGAACCGAGGCCGTTGGCCGAAGATCGATGAGGAACGCGGCGTCGAGGACGTGACGCTTCTGATCTTGGAGTGGCTAGGCGAGCAGGGTGTGAACGCCATGATCAGGATGGACGCCGAGAGACTGGCCGACAACGCGCCAGCGTGGACGTTCGCCGCCAGCGGCGGCCCGTTGGCGCATGGGATGCGAGCCGACGGGAGGACTGTTCAGCAGTGCATGTCCGTTGCTCTGGCCCGCCTGCGCGACTCCGGTCTGTCGGTTCCGTTCTGATCTTCGACCGCCTTTGCTGAACCTCGCCTTGGGAACTCAGTTGGGGCGATCTGATTGCTGGAGGGCTGGTCAAGGCAGGAGCGGTCGGGTTGCGGTCCAGGCCACGAGTCGTTCCCGCACCGGGCCGGATGCCAGGTAGCCGACCAGGCTTTCCAGATGTGCCGTCAGGTTCTTGTGCCGCCTCAACTCGCGGATCTGCCCGGTGGGAAGGTCGCGCCAGTCCTGGGCGAGAGCAGCGGCCTGCGGGGGCGTGAAGGACAGTGCGTCGAGCGTGTCGGACGCCAACGCCTCGGGACTCCAGTCGGGGTCCGTGTCGTCGGGGCCCAACCGGTCGATCACCCACATCCGGAGCATGAAATCCTGCTGAGCCACGCGCGCAGGGTGTCCCTCGGCGTGGTCGAGCATGCGTCGGTTCGCGAGCAGCGACAGCTTCGCCCACTGGCGACGGGCTTCCTGGGGATGGCTGGAGTTGTAGGCCTGTCCCTGCGCGGCGACGCGTGCCGTCTCAAGTTGCTGGCCGCGCGCGTCATGGATAGACGTCTGGAGCTGGTCGAGCGTCCACGTGCTCAGATCGTGGCCTGGTTCTTCTCGATGTGCGTCGCTACTCAAGGTCCCCGCTCCTAGTACTACAGGGATAGATCTCGATTGGCGGGTGCGGCAGGATGTTCTGCTGTGAGTGCGCGAGGGCAGGTCGACGATGAGGTGACGGCGGAG
>NZ_JBVHLF010000167.1:0-6853 GCF_055559155.1 Kitasatospora sp. NPDC024654 | reverse complement strand
CCCCGAACCCCCGGCCCTGCCCGAGCAGGTCTGGATCAACAAGCCGACCGACCAGCACGATGAACAGGAGACAACGAACTCAGCACAGCATTAGCTCGAACAACCTGCCTTGATCACGTTGACAGCTTCCGCCAGGTGCTGGGCGCCGGTTCCGAGCCCGCTGTGACGGTCCGAGTCGGGCTGGTGATTGTTGTTGTGGCATCGGCCTGAGAAGCTGTCTCACGTCAGCGCCAGTTACTTGCCCAGAGGAGACGCGATGGGGCGTGACGATCGGTCGGCAGGCAGTTCGCCGGCGCTGTCGTCGGAGCGGATCGCTGAGATCGAGGAGATCATCGATCGCATCACACGGTGGGCGAGGGACCGCGAAGACATCGTCGGTCTGCTCCTCGTCGGATCATGTGCCCGCAACGCGGCGCGACCCGACTCCGACATCGACATCGTCCTGCTCACCACGGACGAGCCCCGATATCTTGACGACACCGAGTGGGCCGGGGAGCTCGGCTTGGGCGAGCTGATCCGCGCCCAGGCGTGGGGGGCGATCACCGAACGACGCTACTCCACGGCCTCCGGCCTGGAAGTTGAGGTTGGCGTCGGGGCCCCCGCCTGGGCGAAGACTGATCCCGTCGATCCGGGGACGCGCCGCGTGGTGACCGACGGTGCTCGCTTGCTGCACGACCCGGCGGGCATTCTGGCCGGTCTGCTCGCCGCTTGCTAGTGGCTCGGCTCGATTGGTTGACCGGGAAATTGATCGGTTACTGGTAGTCCGTCAGGCTGTCTCCGGGACCTGATCTTGGAGGTGGTCGTGGGGCGTCGTCCGGGAGTGTTTGTCCGGCCGGTGAGCATGGAGGAGGGCCGGCGGCTTCAGCGGATCGGCCGGACGTCAAGGGCCCCGGTGAGGCTTCGGCGGGCGATCGTGGTGCTGATGTCCGCCCAGGGCCAGTCGGTGCGGGACATCACCTCGCTGCTGCAGGTCGGCGAGGACTACGTGCGCGATGTCATCCACGCCTTCAACGAGCGGGGGTTCGACGCGCTGGACCCAAAATGGAGCGGGGGACGACCGAAGACGATCAGTGACCAGGTGCGCGAGCGCATCTGTCTGATCGCCCGGACGTCCCCCGCCGACTGGGGCATCGCCGCGTTCTCCACCTGGAGCCTGGCCAAGCTCGCCGAGCACCTGGTCACACGCAAGGTCGTCGCCGCCGTCAGCCGGGAGCCCCTGCGCCGGATCCTGCGCGAGGGCAGGGTCTTGTGGCAGACGACGACCACCTGGAAGGCATCCACGGACCCGGCCTTCATCGCCAAGATGCACCGGGTCCTGGAGCTCTACGACACCCCGCCCGTCGATGGCCGGGTGGTGTGCGTGGACGAGTTCGGCCCGCTCAACCTCCAGCCGCGCAAGGGCAAGGCGTGGCGGCCACTTCGCGCACCGCGCCGGCTGAGGGCCACCTACAACCGCTACGACGGCGTGATGCACATGCTCGCCGCCCTCGACCTGGCCACCGGCAAGATCTACTACCGCGTCCGCAAGCGCAAGCGATGGCGCGAGTTCCTCGGCCTGCTCAAGGCCCTGCGGGCTCGCTGGCCCGGGGAGAAGCTGTACGTGGTACTGGACAACTTCTCCCCGCACAAGCACCCGAGCGTGCGCGCATGGGCGGCCGACAACCAGGTCGAGCTGGTCTTTCTGCCTACCTACGGCTCATGGCTGAACTGGATCGAGTCCGAGTTCGCGGCGCTTCGCTACTTCGCGCTCAACGGCACCGACCACCGCAGCCACGACGAGCAGAACGCCGCCATTGGTGCCTACATCCGCTGGCACAACGCACGAGCCAAGCCCAAGGCGGACTTCGCTCCCGACTCACCTATCCGTACCTGGACTGATTACCCGGCCAAGGCTGCGTGAGAAGCCACTAGGCGGTGGCGCTCAGAGCCCGGCGAGCGCGGACAGCCGGATCGCCTCGTCCTCGGACAGTGACCGTATCGGCTCGCCGGTCACCACCTGCCGCTTGGACTTCCACCCCCGCAGCCAAAGGCCGGTCGCCCAGCTCACTTCGAGCTCATCGCGTTCGAACCACCGGCCGGCCACCTCCTGGTACGCCGCGAGGAACGCCGTCGACTCCTCCACGGACGGGGCCACATAGGCCGCGGCGATCCCCACGATCACCGCCTCCGTCTCCACGATCGCGCTGTCCCAGTCGTACGCGACGTGGAGCTCTTCGCCATGCCAGCGGAAGTTCTCCCGGAACCAGTCGCCGTGGCCGACGACCTTGGGCGCCTGCCAACAAGCGATTCGTTCGCGCGCAGCCCGGCCGGCCCGTTCGAGCCAGTCCGGACCTGGCACCGAGTGGAAGGGCCGCTCGATGTCCTCGGCGGTCGCCCACGCCCCGGGCTCGTCGTGGTCCCAGCGGTTCCACGACGGCTTCGGTTCGAGGTCAACACGGGCGGCCAACGGACGGGCGGTGCGCACGAGCGCTTCGAGAGCCGACGCGAACGGCCGCGGATTTCGCCCCGAAGACGGGAGTTCATCCCCTCCCTCGACCAGTGCTTCGACGCTGGCAGTCCACCTCCCGAGCGGAGTGGGCGCGAGGATCGGCTCGGGAGCCGGATACCCAGAAGCGTGTAGCAGACTCTGCACGGCGAAGCAGCCTTCGAGACGGGCAGCCGGCTCCCGAACCTTGATGACGACCTCTCGGTCATCGGCAAGCACGGCACCGATCACGGCCGACAGCCGGCCGCTCCGGAAGCGCTCGGCCACGATCCTCGATCCGAGGTGGTGCGAACACCACTGGTCGAGCAGGCTGGCATCGGTACGAGCGAAGTCCACAGGAGGAACCTTACTGATCGACGTCGAACGGCCCTCCCCACCTCCCCCACCGTCAGCCGGGGAGGGACACGCCCGCAGCCGCATAATTTTCTGGTCGACCAATCGAGCAGAGCCACTAGTTGACCGGAGGCTTGTCAGTCTTCTCGGTGGGGTTCCCTCCTGGGTCGCTTGTTCGGTCGGTAGCTGGGTCCGTTCATGATGAGCTGGTGGCTGGTGTTGATCAGGCGGTCCAGGAGCGACTCGGCGACGACCGGGTTCGGGAAGAGGGGATACCAGTCGCTGGGAGCCCGGTTGCTGGTGATGATCAGGGACCGGCCTTGTCGTTCGCTGACCAGTTCGTAGAGGTCGTCGGCCTGGGCGGCGGTGAGCTGGCGCATCGGGAAGTCGTCGAGGATGAGGACGTCGGGGCGGACGAGCTCGTGGATCCGCTTGTCCCAGGTGCGGTCCGCGTGACCGCCGGCCAGGTCGGCCAGGACGCGGCTGGTCTTGGCGAAGCGGACGTTCGCGCCCTGGCGAACGGCGAGGTGCCCGAGGGCCTGGGCGACGTGTGTCTTTCCGACCTCGACCGGACCGAACAGAATTACGGACTCGCCAGCGTGGAGCCAGCGCAGGGCGGCCAGGTCGCGGATCTGGGCTGCGGGCAGCTTCGGGGAGGCCATGAAGTCGAATTCCTCCAGGGTAACCTGCTGCTCGAACTTCGCTTTCTGCAGGCGCCGTTGGAAGGCGACGGTCTCGCGGCGGGTGATCTCGTCCTGGCAAAGGACCTGGAGGAAGTCCAGGTGGCCGAGCTCGCCGCTGTGGGCCTGGGTGAGGCGGGCGTCGAGGGTCTCCAGCATCCCGGAGAGCCGAAGCGCCTTGAGCGATTCGCGCAGGGCGGTGTCCATCACGCTCATCGCGCGGCCTCCTCGGCGTCGTCGCGGGCCTGGGCATCGTGGAGTTCGTTCGTGGTCTGGGTGGGGATGGTGGCGGCGAAGAGGCCCTCGGGGCCGTGGTGGAAGGCCGCCGCCCCGGCGTCGCCGGTCTCCGGTTCGGGGTCGGTTTCGGTGCCGACGATCAGGATGCCCTTGATGGTGCGGTAGGCCGGGTCGCCGACCGCGATGGCCTTGGTGCAGGCGGCCTCCAGTCGCTGGTCACCGTACTTCTTCCGCAGGCCGAGGATCCCCTGGGCGGCGCGGAGCCGGTAGAGCGCGTTGACCTCCAGCAGCTGGTCGATCACCTCCCGGCAGGCGTCCCCGACCTCGGCAGCCTGGGTGCGGCACCAGATCGGCGTCTTCCAGGACGTTACGACCCCCGTCCACGACCGCGGTCCCCATGGGGAAACGTGACCACGAGGGTGGGGAATTACGTGACGCTGATCATGTAGATCGTGGGGAATTACGTGACCGCTGACACGGACCACTGGCGGAGCCGGTCGATGCCCTCGGGGATAGCTGCCGCGAACTCCGCGACGCTGTCAGGAAGAGCGCGAGGGTCCCGGGCGAGCAGTTGCTCGAAGCCTGCCGCCCGAAGAGCCTGGACGCCAGCCGCGTGTCGCTCGGCGAGGTCCAGGGGCCGGGGATCACGGTCTGCCGCTGCGAGATAGCAGGTGGCGAAGGGGTCCAGCGCGGCCCTGTGACGTGCCAGGTGGCGTCGGAACTCCGGGGTGTCCACGGCTGCGGTGTTGGCGGCCTCTTCGTAGTTCGTGGCAGGGATTCCGCCGTACTCCATGAACCATCCCGTGAGGGAGTTCATGTAAAACTGGTCGGAATCGTAGCCGGAAGTACCGGGGGTGAAGTGCCCCGTCGACGCCCCTGGGGTCACCCCGGCGCGGTAGTCGATGAATGCAAGTGTTGCCGCCAGCGAGAAGATGTCCACGACTCGGGTGTACGGGGCCGCCAGGATCAGCTCAGCCCCGGAGGGGTCTGCGTCCGGAGAGACCTGCTCGGGCTCGATCAGCCGGTTGTCGTCCCAGGCATCGAACGGGTCAACGATCACGGCGGTGATCGCCTGATACTCGGCGGCCAGCACGCTCGCCGCGGTGTGCTGTGTTCCTCCCTTAACGTTGACGCCGTCGTCCGGTAGCTCGGAGGAGGTGACCTCGATTTCGAAGGTGCTCCCGCGGACTCCGGGCGTCACCTCGACTCGAATTTCCCCCAGCCCGGGTGCAAGCGGTTGTGACGCGGCCCAGATACCGCTGTGACGGTGCCACCGCCACTCGGGCGCAGAGGGGCGTGTTGCGGCTGCTAGGAGCGTGTGTCTGTAACGGGCAACTGGCCTGGTGGGTGTGATCGCCGCTTGCTGGGTGTCTGTCCGGTCCTGTGTGCCGGTGACGGGTGGTCGGGCTTGCCGCCGGGCGGCCGGCCCGGCTGGGGCCGGTCGGCCGGCCTGGGCCGTTCAGGCGAACGCGGCGGCGAGACCGCCGGGTCCGGTGTGGCGGAAGATCTTGCGGAGGTTGTGGCAGGCGGCCAGCAGGCGCCACTCGCCGCGGGCGCCGTCCTCGCCGCGCAGGAGGAGCTGGCGGCCCATCTGGCAGGTCATGATCTGTCCGAAGACGGGTTCGACGATGGCCTTGCGGCGGCTGTAGGCCTTCCGGCCGGGCTTGGTCCGCAGCCTGCGGGCCATGCGCTCCTTCAGCGTGGCGTTCTTGGGGATGCGTCCGCGGGGTGCCGGCGGGACCTGCTCGTCGTGGCCGAGGCGGCCTGTAGCCATGAACGTCTCGGTGCCGCAAGACAGTTGGCGCTCCCGTGCGGCTTCGAGGTTCGCATCCGAGCAGTACCCGGCATCCACGAGGGCCTGCTTGGGATGGGTGCCGGTGTTGGCGGCGGACTGATCGAGCATGCTCGTGTAGTTCGGCGCATCGGAGGCGCAGGTCGTCACGTCGGCGGCGGTGATGATCTGGTGCTGCTCGTCGACGACGGCCTGGGCGTTGTAGGCCTGGATGTAGGCGCCGTCGCTGTTCTTCATGATCCGCGAGTCGGGGTCGGTGAAGTTGGCCTGGTTCTTCGGCTTGGGCCTCGCCTTGGTGGCGGCCTTCTCGCCGGCGTCGATCACGGCCTGCTCGTCGCTGGTGCCGGTGCGCTGCTGGCGGCGGCGTTCCTTGTCTTCTGCGTGGCGGCGGGCCTTGTCGGCGGCCTCGGCCTCGATCTGGGCGCGGGCGGCCTGCAGTCTGGCGAGGCGTTTCTCGCGGCGGTCCAGCTCGGCGGGCAGATCGATGTCTTTGCCGTCGACGCCGAACCGGGCGTCCTCGGCGGCGTCGGTGGCCTCGGCGTCCGCGAGCAGGGCGGCGGCCTTCGCCTCCAGGGCGGCGATCTCCGCCTCGACGCGTTCTTCCTTGTCGATGAGCCGGCCGTAGCTCATGGCTTTGTGCTTGGAGGCGTTGGCCTCCAGCTTCGTGCCGTCCAGAGCGACACGGCCCATCTTGACCATGCCGAGCTTTTGCGCGAGGTGAAGTGATTGGAGGAACAGGTCGGCGAGGGCGTCCAGGTGGCGGCGGCGGAACCGGGCGATCGACCGGAAGTCCGGGGCCTGGTCGGCGGCCAGGAACCGGAACGCGACGTCGTCCACGCAACGGCGCTCGATCGCCCGGGAGGAGCGCACCCCGGTGGTGTAGCCGTAGATCAGCAGCCGGACCATCAACCGTGGGTCGTAGGGCGGGTAGCCGCGCTTCTCGGTGTAGTCGGCCAGGATCGCGGACAGGTCGAGCACCTCGTCGACCAGGTCGGCGACGAACCGGGCCAGGTGGTCCTCGGGCAGCCAGTCGTCCAGCGACGGCGGCAGGAGCAGCACCTGGCCCGGTTCGAACGCCCGGAACTTCTTGTCCACCCCGGCCGCACGTGCCAGCGGCCGCCTCGGTTCGACCGGCTCGGCCTCGAACAGCCCCTCCTGATCACGCATACCAGGATCATCCCGCATGATGATCACGATCCGCACGCAGGTTGCCGGTTACTGAGACACGCTCCTAGTAGGGCTTTGTTAGGTACCCCAAGTGATCGTCGTCGGGTAGGCTGTGATCTTCTTTCAGGTGTGACACCTGAGGAGATGGAAACGGTCCGC
>NZ_JBVHLF010000166.1:0-7094 GCF_055559155.1 Kitasatospora sp. NPDC024654 | reverse complement strand
AGGCCTGGGTGCGCGGCGTCCCGGTCGACTGGCAGTCCTTCCTGACCCACGAGGGCACTCGCCGGGTGGACCTCCCCACCTACGCCTTCCACCGCGAGCGGTACTGGCTGGAGTCGGACGGAACGGTCGCGGCGGTCGAGGCTCCGGTCGACGCGGTGGACGCCCGCTTCTGGGAGGCCGTCGAGAGCGGTGACCTGGAGGTCCTGTCCGCGACCCTCGACCTGGACGGAGACCAGCCGCTGAGTTCGGTGCTCCCCGCGCTGTCGGCCTGGCGCCGGCAGAGCCGCGAGCAGAACACGGTGGACGCCTGGCGCTACCGCGACAGCTGGAAGCCGGTCACCGAGGCCGCTTCGGGCGTGCTCTCGGGGACCTGGCTGGTGGTGGTTCCCGCCGGCGCCGCCGAGGACCCGACCGTGTCGGGCACGCTGACGATGCTGGCCGGCCGTGGTGTGGAGGCCCGCCAGGTCGAGCTGGAGGTCACCGACCGTGCGGTGGTGGCCGAGCTGCTGAGTGCGGCGCTGGATGCCACCGCCGCTGTCTCCGGTGTGCTGTGGCTGCCGGTGACCGACGGGGATCCGGCGCTTACCGCGACTCTGGTGCAGGCGCTGGGTGACGCGGGTGTCGTCGCGCCGCTGTGGTGCGTGACGCGCGGTGCGGTGTCGACGGGCCGGTCCGACCGGCTGGTGAACCCCGCACAGGCGCGGGTGTGGGGTCTGGGCCGGGTGGTGGCTCTGGAGCACCCGGAGCGTTGGGGGGGTCTGGTCGACCTGCCGGAGACGATCGACGACCGGGTTCTCTCGCGCCTGGCGAGTGTGCTGGCGGGCGTCGCGGGTGAGGATCAGGTCGCGGTCCGGGCGTCGGGTGTCTTCGGTCGTCGTCTGGTCCGGGCGTCGCGTGGCGAGGCGGTCGCGTGGCGGCCGTCCGGCACGGTGCTGGTGACCGGTGGTACGGGTGCGCTGGGTGCCGAGGTGTCGCGTTGGCTGGTGCGCAACGGTGCCGAGCACCTGCTGCTGACCAGCCGGCGTGGCCTGGACGCGCCCGGTGCTGCTGAACTGCGTGATGAGCTGGCCGAGTTGGGTGCTGTCGTCACGGTCGCGGCGTGCGATGTGGCCGACCGTGCGGCGCTGGCCGCGCTGCTGGCCGAGCACCCGGTGTCGGCGGTGTTCCACACCGCCGGTGTGCTGGACGACGGTGTGGTGGACGGTCAGACCGTCGAGCGCTTCGCCGCCGTGGCCCGTCCGAAGGTGGACGCGGCCCGCAACCTGCACGAACTCACCCACGACCTGTCCGCGTTCGTCCTCTTCTCCTCGATGGCGGGTTCGGTCGGCAGCGCCGGCCAGGCCAACTACGCCGCCGCCAACGCCTACCTGGACGCGCTGGCCGAGCAGCGCCGGGCCGACGGCCTGGCCGCCACCTCGATCGCCTGGGGTGCCTGGGCCGAGTCGGGCCTGGCGACCGAGGAGCTGATCGCCGACCGGCTGCGCCGTGACGGTGTGGTCGGCATGGCCCCGGCACTCGCCATCACCGCGATGCAGCAGGCCCTGGACCACGGCGACGTCGCCCTGACGATCGCCGACGTCGACTGGGACCGGCTCGCCGCCGAGTTCGCCGCCGTCCGCCCGAGCCGCCTCTTCGACGAGGTCCCGGAGGTCCAGCGGCTCCGCGCGGCGGCCGCCGAATCGCGGACCGAGGGCGCCACGGCCGACGCCGGCTCCTCGCTGGCGCAGCGCCTCGCGGGGCTGTCGCGGGTCGAACAGGGTCGTGCGCTGCTGGATCTGGTGCGGGCGCAGGTGGCGGCCGTGCTGGGTTACGCCGACGCGACCGCGGTCGAGGGCGGCCGGGCGTTCAAGGAGCTGGGCTTCGACTCGCTGACCGCTGTCGACCTGCGCAATCGTCTCAACGCGGCGACCGGTCTGCGGTTGTCGGCGACTCTGGTCTTCGACTACCCGTCGGCGACCGCGCTCGCCGATCACCTGCGCACCGAACTGCTCGGCCACCAGCCGGTGGCCGGGACGTCCCTGCCCACGGTCGCCGTGGCGGACGACGAGCCGATCGCCATCGTCGCGATGAGCTGCCGTTTCCCCGGCGGGGTGACCTCGCCCGAGGAGCTGTGGCAGCTGCTCGTCGCGGGCGGTGACGCGGTCGTGGACTTCCCGACCGACCGTGGCTGGGACCTCGACTCGCTCTTCGACGACGACCCCGAGCAGCTCGGCAAGGTCTACACCCGCAAGGGCGCGTTCCTCCAGGACGCGACCCGGTTCGACTCCGCGTTCTTCGGCATCAGCCCGCGTGAGGCGACCACCATGGACCCGCAGCAGCGGCTGCTGCTGGAGACCTCGTGGGAGGTCTTCGAGCGGGCCGGCATCGACCCGGCCACGCTGCGCGGCAGCCAGGCGGGCGTCTTCATCGGCACCAACGGCCAGGACTACATCTCGCTGCTGGCCGACGGCCAGGAGGGGATCGAGGGCCACCGGTTGACCGGTACGGCGACCAGTGTGATCTCCGGCCGGCTCTCCTACACCTTCGGGCTGGAGGGCCCGGCGGTGTCGGTGGACACCGCGTGCTCGGCGTCGTTGGTCGCGCTGCACATGGCGGTGCAGGCGCTGCGCAACGGCGAGTGCTCGCTGGCGCTGGCCGGTGGTGTGACGGTGATGTCCACGCCGGACCTGTTCATCGAGTTCAGCCGCCAGCGCGGGCTGTCGGTGGACGGCCGCTGCAAGGCGTTCGCCGGTGCCGCGGACGGCACCGGCTGGGGCGAGGGCGCGGGCATGCTGCTCGTCGAGCGGCTCTCCGACGCCCGCCGCAACGGGCACCCGATCCTCGCCGTCGTTCGCGGCAGCGCCGTCAACCAGGACGGTGCGAGCAACGGTCTGACCGCCCCGAACGGCCCGTCCCAGCAGCGGGTGATCCGCCAGGCGCTGGCCTCGGCCGGGCTGACGGCCGACCAGATCGACGCGGTCGAGGCGCACGGGACGGGCACCCGGCTCGGCGACCCGATCGAGGCGCAGGCGCTGCTGGCCACCTACGGCCAGGAGCGGCCGGAGGGCCGTCCGCTGCTGCTCGGCGCGGTGAAGTCGAACATCGGGCACACCCAGGCCGCGGCCGGCGTGGCCGGTGTGATCAAGATGGTCATGGCGATGCGGCACGGTGTGCTGCCGAAGACGCTGCACGTGGACGAGCCCACCCCGCACGTCGACTGGTCGGCGGGCGCGGTCGAGCTGCTGACCGAGGCGACCGAGTGGCCGCGGACCGGTGCGCCGCGCCGGGTCGGCATCTCGGCCTTCGGTGTGAGCGGGACCAACGCGCACACCATCCTGGAGCAGGCGCCGGAGCTCGCGGAGCAGCCGGCCGTCGAGGCGTCGGTGTCGCCGTCGGTGCTGCCGGTGGTGCTCTCCGCGAAGAACGACAGCGCCCTGCGGGCCCAGGCGCGGGAGCTGCTCTCCCACGTCGAGGCCGACGCCGAGCCGCGCCTCGCGGATCTCGGCTACTCGCTGGCGACGACGCGCGCGGCCTTCGAGCAGCGCGCCGCGATCGTCGCGGGTGAGCGGGCGGCGTTGCTGGCCGGGCTGGCGGCGCTGGCCGCGGGTGAGTCGGCGACGGGTGTGGTGCGGGGCTCGGTGGTCGAGGGCCGGGTGGCGTTCCTGTTCACCGGTCAGGGCAGCCAGCGGCTGGGGATGGGCGCTGAACTCTACGGCGCGTTCCCGGTGTTCGCGGATGCGCTGGACGGGGTGTCCGCGCACCTGGACCAGCACCTTGAGCGGCCGCTGCGCGAGGTGGTGTTCGCCGCCGAGGGCGAGTCGATCCACGAGACCGGCTTCACGCAGCCGGCGCTGTTCGCGGTCGAGGTGGCGCTGTTCCGGCTCGTCGAGTCGTGGGGCCTGCGGGCGGACTTCCTGGCGGGGCACTCGATCGGTGAGATCGCGGCCGCGCATGTGGCGGGTGTGCTGTCGCTGGCGGATGCGGCGAAGCTGGTGGTGGCGCGTGGTCGGTTGATGCAGGCGCTGCCGTCCGGTGGTGCGATGGTGGCGGTGCGGGCGGCCGAGGGCGAGGTGCTGCCGCTGCTGGCCGGTCGCGGGGCCGAGTTGGGTCTCGCGGCGGTCAACGGGCCGTCCTCGGTGGTGCTTTCGGGCGCCGAGGCGGCCGTCCTGGAGGTCGCGGGCGAGCTGGCCGAGCAGGGTCGCAAGACAAAGCGGCTGACGGTGAGCCACGCGTTCCACTCGCCGCTGATGGACCCGATGTTGGAGGAGTTCCGGGCCGTCGCGGAGTCGTTGGAGTTCCACGCCCCGCGGATCCCGATCGTCTCGACCCTCGACCGGTCCGCCGACCTGACCACCCCGGACTACTGGGTGCGCCACGTCCGTGAGGCGGTGCGCTTCCTCGACGCCGTGCGGGCCCTCGAGGGTGAGGGTGTCCGGACGTTCGTGGAGCTGGGTCCGGACGGGGTGCTCTCCGCGATGGGCCAGGACTGTGCCGGCACGGAGGACGTCGCGTTCGCGCCGGTGCTGCGCGCCGACCGTCCCGAGGTCCGCACGCTGACCACGGCCCTCGCCCAGGCCCACGTGCGCGGTGTCGCGGTGGACTGGTCGGCCGTCTTCGCGGGCACCGGTGCCCGCCGGATCGACCTGCCCACCTACCCCTTCCAGCGCCAGCACTACTGGCCCGAGCGACTGCCCGCCGGCACGGGCGACGTCACGGCCGTCGGCTTCGCGGTGGCCGACCATCCGCTGCTCGGCGCGGCGGTCTCGCTCGCCGCGGCGGACGGGTTCCTGTTCACCGGCCGGCTGTCGGTGCGGTCGCACCCGTGGCTGGCGGACCACGCCGTGATGGGTTCGGTGCTGCTGCCGGGCACGGCCTTCGTCGAGCTGGCCGTCCGAGCCGGTGACCAGGTCGGTTGTGCGGTGCTGGAGGAGCTGACGCTGGAGGCGCCGCTCGTCCTGCCCGAGCACGGCGCCGTCCAGGTGCAGCTCTCGGTGGAGGCCGCCGACGAGTCGGGCCGCCGCGCGGTGAGCCTGCACTCGCGGCTGGAGGACGCGCTCGCCGAAGACTCGTGGACCCGGCACGCCACCGGTGTGCTCGCACCCGGCACGCGTGCCGAGGAGCCGTCGTTCGAGCTGACCGAGTGGCCGCCGGCGGGTGCGGTCGAGGTCGACGTGACGGACCTCTACGAGCGGCTGGCCGCCGCCGGCTTCGGTTACGGCCCGGTCTTCCAGGGCCTGCGTGGTGCCTGGCGCCTGGGCGAGGACGTCTGCGCCGAGGTCCGGCTGCCGGAGGCCGCGCACGGCGACGCCGCGCTGTTCGGCCTGCACCCGGCGCTGCTGGACGCCGCGCTGCACGCGGTCGGTATCGGCGACATGCTGGACGAGAACGGCGGCGGGCGACTCCCGTTCGCCTGGAACGGGGTGACCCTGCACGCGGCCGGAGCGGCGGCGGTGCGGGTGCGGATGTCCCCGGCGGGCCGCGACACGGTCTCGCTGGTGCTCGCGGACGAGTCGGGCCGGCCGGTGGCCTCGGTCGACTCGCTGGCGATGCGCGAGGTCTCCGAGGAGCAGGTGCGCGCCGCCCGTGGCGGGTTCACGGACTCGCTGTTCCGGGTGGAGTGGGTCACGCTGCCGGTGCCGTCGGCGCCGGCAGCGGGCTGGGCGGCGTTGGGCGAGGACGTGCTCGGCTCGGGCGCCGAGGCGTTCGCCGACCTGGCGGCGCTCGGTGCGGCGGTGGACGGCGGTCTGACCGCCCCCGACGCGGTGTTGCTGACCCTGGACGCCGCCGACGCCGCCGACCCGGCCGAGGCGGTCCGGGCCGCGCTGCACGGGGTGCTCGCCGTGGTCCAGGACTGGCTGGCGGACGCGCGGTTCGCCGCCTCCCGGCTGGTCCTGGTGACCCATGGCGCGGTGGCCGCCGACGAGGCCGGGCCGCAGGATCTGGCGCACGCGCCGGTGTGGGGCCTGCTGCGCTCCGCGCAGTCCGAGAACCCGGGCCGGTTCGTCCTGGTGGACCTGGACGGCCAGGACGCCTCGCTCCGCGCGCTGCCCGGGGCCGTGGCCTGCGGGGAGCCGGAGTTGGCGATCCGCGCGGGTGAGGTCCGGGTGCCGCGGCTGGCGCGGGTGGCCGCGACCGTCGAGGCGGCACCGGTGTTCGATCCGAGCGGTACGGTGCTGGTGACCGGTGCGTCGGGCATGCTCGGCGCGCTGGTGGCCCGTCACCTGGTGGCCGAGCACGGGGTGCGGAGCCTGCTGCTGGTCTCGCGGCGTGGCGCGGACGCGCCGGGTGCGGCCGAACTGGTCGCCGAGCTGGGCGCGTCGGGTGCTTCGGTGACGGTCGCGGCCTGCGACGTCGCGGACCGGGAGGCGCTGGCGGGTGTGCTGGCAGCCGTGCCGGCGGAGTGCCCGCTGACCGGTGTGGTGCACACGGCGGGTGTGTTGGACGACGGGATCGTCTCCTCGCTCACGCCGGAGCGGCTCGACACGGTGTTGCGTCCGAAGCTGGACGCGGCGCTCAACCTGCACGAACTCACCGAGAACCTCTCGGCGTTCATCCTGTTCTCCTCGGCCGCCGGCACCTTCGGTGGTCTCGGCCAGGGCAACTACGCGGCCGCCAATGTCTTCCTGGACGCGCTGGCACGGCAGCGTCGGGCCCAGGGCCTGCCGGCGACCTCCCTCGCCTGGGGGGCCTGGGCGAACGGCGGAATGATCGGCAGCCTCGCCGAGGTGGACGTCCAGCGGATGAGCCGCGGCGGCGTCCAGGGCATGGCCGCCGACGAGGGCCTGGCGCTGTTCGACGCCGCCTGCGCCGCGGATGCCGCCATGCTCGTGCCGATGCGGCTCGACCTGGCCGCGCTGCGTGCCGAGGCCGTGGCGGGCACCCTGCCGCCGCTGCTGCGCGGACTGGTGCGAGGGCCGGCGCGGCGTGCCGTCGAGGCCGGCCGGTCGGGGACGGCTGCCGGTTCCTCCCTGGTGCGCACGCTCAGCGCGCTGCCGGCGGGGGAGCGGGAGGCCGCGCTGGTCGACCTGGTGTGCGGTCGGGTGGCGGCGGTGCTGGGTTACGCGGACGCGACCGCGGTCGAGGGCGGCCGGGCGTTCAAGGAGCTGGGCTTCGAC
>NZ_JBVHLF010000165.1:0-7303 GCF_055559155.1 Kitasatospora sp. NPDC024654 | reverse complement strand
TGTTGCCGCTGCTGGCCGGGCGTGCGGACCGGGTGGGGGTTGCCGCGGTCAACGGGCCGTCGTCGGTGGTGCTTTCGGGTGCCGAGGACGCGGTGTTGGAGCTTGCGGAGCGGTTGGCGGCCGAGGGTCGTCGTACGAAGCGGTTGGCGGTGTCGCACGCGTTCCACTCACCGTTGATGGAGCCGATGCTGGCGGAGTTCCGCGAGGTCGCCGAGCGTGTCACCTTCGGTGTCCCGACGCTGCCGATCGTCTCCACGTTGACCGGACGGCCCGTCGCCGAAGGCGAGTTGGGCGACCCGGAGTACTGGGTGCGTCACGTCCGCCACGCGGTCCGGTTCGCCGACGCGGTCCGGGCGCTGGCGGCCGAGGGCGTGACGGCGTTCCTGGAGGTCGGCCCCGGCGGAGTGTTGACGGCGATGGCCCAGGAGACCCTGGCCGACTCGGATGCCGTCGCGGTCCCGGCCCTGCGCGCCGACCGGGCCGAGGAGCTGGCGTTCACCGCCGCCCTGGCCCAGCTGCACGCACACGGTGTCGCCCTCGACTGGGAGGCGGTCTTCGCCGGTCGCGGCGCCCGGCGCGTCGACCTGCCCACCTACGCCTTCCAGCGCCAGCGCTTCTGGCTGGAGTCGAGCCGGCCGACCGGCGATGTCGCCTCGGCAGGACTGACGGCGGCGGACCACCCCCTGCTCGGTGCCGCGCTCGCGCTGGCCGGTGGTGAAGGTGCGCTCCTGACCGGGCGGTTGTCGCTCTCCGCGCAGCCCTGGCTGGCGGAGCACGTGGTGATGGGCGCGGTGCTGCTGCCGGGTACCGCACTGGTGGATCTGGCGCTGCGGGCGGCCGACGAGGTGGGCTGTGACCTCCTGGACGAGTTGACCCTCCAGGCGCCGCTCGTTCTGCCCGAGCAGGGCGCGATCCAGTTGCAGATCGCGGTGGGCGGCGCCGACGAGTCCGGCCGCCGCACGGTGAACGTGTACTCGCGCCCGGAGTCGGGCGACGGCGTCGAGTCCTGGATCTGCCACGCGACTGGAGCGGTGTCACCGGGACGGACGGAGACGTTCGACCTCGCGTCCTGGCCGCCGGTCGCTGCCGAGGTGGTGGGGGCCGAGGGTTACTACGAGCGGTTGGCGGAGCTCGGGTTCGGTTACGGTCCGGTGTTCCGGGGGCTGCGCGGGTTGTGGCGGCGGGGTCAGGAGGTGTTCGCCGAGGTCGCGTTGCCGGAGGGTACGGAGGTCGGCGGGTTCGGTGTGCATCCGGCGCTGCTGGACGCGGCGTTGCACGCGGTCGGTCTGGGTGGGCTGTTGCCCGACACCGGGCAGGGGCGGATCCCGTTCTCCTGGAGCGGGGTCCGGCTGTCCGCGACCGGTGCGAGCGCCCTGCGGGTGCGGCTGGCCCCGGCCGGCCCGGACGCCGTCTCCCTGCTGGTCGCCGACGGCACCGGCCACCCCGTCGCCGCGATCGACTCCCTTGTTCTGCGCCCAGTCTCCGCCGGGCAGTTGAGCCCCGCCCGCAGCGGACAGCAGGACTCGCTCTACCGCGTCGACTGGACGGTCCTGCCCGTCTCGCGACTGCCGATGGGCGAGTCGTGGGCCGTCATCGGTGACGACGACGGCCTGCGCGCCGCCGTCGAGGAGACCGGAGCGCGAGCCGCCTTCCACCCGGATCTGCCGAGTGTGCTGCGGCGGTCCGAGAGCGGTGAGCCACTGCCTGCCGTGGTCCTGGCGACCGTGGGCAGCCACATCGACAGCGACCATCCCACGGAGCACGCGCACCGCACCGTCCACCGGATGCTGGAGCTGTTGCAGCAGTGGCTGTCCGACGAGCGCCTCGCTGATTCCCGACTCGTGGTGCTGACCAGCAACTCGGTGGTCACGCGGGACGGCGACAAGGAGGTCGATCCGGCCCAGGCCGCGGTTCGGGGTCTGCTGCGGTCCGCGCAGTCGGAGCACCCGGGCCGGTTCGTCCTGGTCGATCTGGACCGGGACGCGGACTCGGTCCGCGCCCTGCCCGCCCTGCTCGACGCCGGTGAGGAGCAGTTCGCGGTGCGTGACGGTGAGGTGCTGGTGCCTCGCCTCGCACGGGTCGAGACGGCGGACGGAAGCCCCGCCGCCCCCGCCTTCGCCGAGGACGGCACGGTGCTGGTGACCGGTGCCTCGGGCACGCTGGGCCGTTTGGTGGCGCGGCACCTGGTGACGGAGCGCGGTGTGCGTCGGCTGCTGCTGGTGAGCCGCGGTGGTGGTCGTGCCGAGGGGATGACCGAGCTGGTGGCGGAGTTGACGGCCGCGGGTGCGTGCGTCGAGGTGGCGGCCTGTGATGTGGCGGATCGTGATGCGCTGGCGGTGTTGCTGACGGCCGTTCCGGCCGAGCACCCGCTGACGGGGGTCGTGCACGCGGCCGGCGTGGCGGACGACGCGATGATCGACTCGCTGACGCCGGAGCGCATCGACCGGGTGTTCCGTCCGAAGGTTGACGCGGCGCTGCATCTGGACGAGCTGACCCGGGACTTGGAGCTGTCGGCGTTCGTGCTCTTCTCCTCCGCGGCCGGTGTGTTCGGCAGCGCGGGGCAGGGCAACTACGCTGCGGCGAACGCCTTCCTTGACGCGCTCGCGCAGCAGCGCCGGGCGGCCGGTCTGCCGGCGGTCTCGATGGCCTGGGGCCTGTGGGCCGAAGGCAGCGGGATCACCGGCAGGATGAACGACGCCGACCGCGGCCGGATGGTCCGCAGCGGAGTCCTGCCGCTGTCCACCGAGGAGGGGCTGGCGCTCTTCGACACCGCGTCCGACCGTCCTGAGACGACCGTCGTGCCGGTGCGACTCGACCTGGCGGGCCTGCGGGCCCGGGCTGCGACAGGCTCGCTCCCCGCGCTCCTGCGGGGCCTGGTACGGGTGCCGACCCGGCGCGCCACCGCGAGTGCGGCGACGGTCGAGGCACCCACGCTGTCCGCTCGGCTGACCGGTCTGACCGAGGCCGAGCAGCGCAAGCTGCTGCTGGACCTGGTCTGCGAGCACGTGGCGGCGGTCCTCGGCCTCGCCTCGCCCAGCGTGGTGCGCCCTGGACGGGCGCTGCGCGAGCTCGGGTTCGACTCGCTGACCGCGGTCGAGCTGCGCAACCGCCTGGCCGCGGCCAGCGGGCTGCGGCTACCGCCCACGCTGATCTTCGACTATCCGACGCCCAGCGAACTCGCCGAGCACCTGCGGGCCGAGACCGCTCCGGCGGTGCAGGGCGTCAGCGCACTGCTCGCGGAGCTCGACGGGCTGGAGGCGGCGCTGCGCACGGCGGCACCGGACGACGACGGCCGCGATGCCGTCGCGTCGCGACTGCGGGCCCTGACGGCGCTGTGGGTGAACTCCACGCCCGGCTCGCCGTCCGCGTCGGAGGAACCGAAGGCCAGTTTCGCCGACGAGCTCAGCGTCGCGACCGACGACGAGATGTACGAGTTCCTCGGCAAGGAATTCGGTATCTCCTGACCCCTGAGAGTTGGCGGAAAACTCTCGTCCCCCCAACGAATCTGCCGGATTTCGGCTCCATGAGATCTCTGCAAGAGGATGGCCTCAGGTGAACAACGAGGAAAAGCTTCGCTACTTCCTCCGGCGAGTGACGGCGGACCTGCACGAGGCCCGCGAGCGGCTACAGAAGATGGACGACGCCCAGCAGGAGCCGATCGCGATCGTGGCGATGAGCTGCCGCTTTCCGGGCGGCGTCAAGTCGCCGGAGGACCTCTGGCGACTGCTGCTGGACGGCGGGGACGCGATCTCGGAATTCCCCGCCGACCGTGGCTGGGACCTGGACGCGCTCTACGACCCCGACCCCGACACGCGCGGCACAAGCCACGTGCGGGAGGGCGGATTCCTCGACGGGATCGATCTCTTCGACGCCGGACTCTTCGAGATCTCGCCCCGCGAGGCCCTCACCATGGACCCTCAGCAGCGCATTCTGCTGGAATCCTGCTGGGAGACCTTCGAGCGGGCGGGGATCGACCCGACCTCGCTTCGTGGCAGCCGAACCGGCGTGTTCGCCGGCGTCATGTACCACGACCACTCGGCCGTTCTCCAGCAGGCGGTGGAGGACGTCGAGGGCTACATCGGTACGGGCAGCGCGGCCAGTGTCGTCTCCGGCCGGGTGGCTTACACCTTCGGTCTGGAGGGGCCGGCGGTGACGGTGGACACCGCGTGCTCCTCCTCACTGGTGGCCCTGCACCTGGCGGTGCAGGCGCTGCGGCAGGGCGAGTGCTCGCTGGCGCTGGCTGGCGGGGTCACCGCGATGCTCAACCCCACCTCGTTCGTGGACTTCAGCCGGCAGCGCGGGCTGGCGGCCGACGGTCGCTGCAAGCCGTTCGCCGCTGCCGCGGACGGGACCGGATGGGCCGAGGGCGTCGGCATGCTGCTGGTGGAGCGGCTGTCGGACGCGGAGCGCAACGGGCACCCGGTGCTGGCGGTGGTGCGGGGTTCGGCGGTGAACCAGGATGGTGCGTCGAACGGTCTGACGGCGCCGAACGGGCCGTCCCAACAGCGGGTGATCCGGCAGGCGTTGGCGAGTGCGGGGCTCTCCCCGGCGGATGTCGACGTGGTGGAGGCGCACGGGACCGGGACAACGTTGGGTGACCCGATCGAGGCGCAGGCGTTGCTGGCGACCTACGGGCAGGGCCGGTCGGAGGACCGGCCGCTCTGGCTGGGCTCGTTGAAGTCGAACATCGGGCACACCCAGGCCGCGGCGGGGGTGGGCGGCGTCATCAAGATGGTGCAGGCCCTCCGGCACGGCATGCTGCCGAAGACGCTGCACGTGGACCGGCCCACGCCGCACGTGGACTGGTCCGCCGGATCGGTGGAGCTGTTGACCGAGCCGGTGGCCTGGCCGGAGGGTGACCGCCCGCGCCGCGCCGCCGTGTCCTCCTTCGGCTTCAGCGGCACCAACGCGCACGTCATCATCGAGCAGGCGCCGGAGCCCGCCGAGGAGGCGGGCGCCGCCGAGCCCCAGCGGACCGCCGAGCCGCGGTCGCTGCCGCTGCCCGCCCTGCCGACACCCGTCCTCCTGGCGGCCAAGAGCCCCACCGCGCTGCGCGACCAGGCCGCGCGACTGCTCCACCACACGGAGGCCAACCCCGATCTCACGGTGGCGGAGATCGGCCTCTCCTCCGCGACGACGCGGGCCGCGCTCGACCACCGGGCGGCGATCGTCGCGGCGGACCGGGAAGCCCTGCGCGAGGCGCTCGGCGCGCTGGCACGGGACGAGTCCGCTGCGGGGGTGGTCACGGGGACGGTGGCTCCCCGGAGCATGGTCGCCCTGCTGTTCTCGGGGCAGGGGAGTCAGCGGTTGGGGATGGGGCGTGAGTTGTGTGCTTCGTTCCCGGTTTTCACCAACGTCTTCGACGCGGTGTGTGTCGCGGTGGACGTTCACCTTGGGCGGTCGTTGCGTGAGGTGGTGTTCGGTGCGGATGCCGGGCTGTTGGAGCGGACGGAGTTCGCGCAGCCGGCGTTGTTCGCGGTGGAGGTGGCGCTGTTCCGGTTGGTGGAGTCGTGGGGTGTGCGGGCGGACTTCCTGGCGGGGCATTCGGTCGGTGAGTTGGCCGCCGCGCATGTGGCGGGGGTGTTCTCGCTGGCGGATGCCGCTGAACTCGTGGTGGCTCGTGGGCGGTTGATGCAGGCGTTGCCGTCGGGTGGGGTGATGGTGGCGGTGCGGGCCTCGGAGGGCGAGGTGTTGCCGCTGCTGGCCGGGCGTGCGGACCGGGTGGGGGTTGCCGCGGTCAACGGGCCGTCGTCGGTGGTGCTTTCGGGGGCCGAGGACGCGGTGGCCGAGGTCGTGGCGCTGTTGGCGGCCGAGGGTCGTCGTACGAAGCGGTTGGCGGTGTCGCACGCGTTCCATTCGCCGTTGATGGAGCCGATGCTGGCGGAGTTCCGCGCGGTGGCCGAGCGTGTCACCTTCGGTGCTCCGACGCTGCCGATCGTCTCCACGTTGACCGGACGGCTTGTCGCCGAGGGCGAGTTGGGCGACCCGGAGTACTGGGTGCGTCACGTCCGCCATGCCGTCCGTTTCGCCGACGCGGTGCAGGCGCTGGCGGCTGAGGGCGTGACGGCGTTCCTGGAGGCCGGCCCCGGTGGACTGACCGCGATGGCCCAGGAGACCCTGGCCGACTCGGATGCCGTCACCGTCCCGGCCCTGCGCGCCGACCGGGCCGAGGAGTTGGCGTTCACCACCGCCCTGGCCCAGCTGCACGCGCACGGTGTCGCCCTCGACTGGGAGGCGGTCTTCGCCGGTCGCGGTGCCCGGCGCGTCGACCTGCCGACCTACGCCTTCCAGCACGAGCGCTACTGGCTCGACACCCGCCCGGCCACCGGTGACCTCACCGGCTCGGGACTGTGGTCGGCGGATCACCCACTGCTGGGTGCCGCGGTCGCGCTGGCCGACGGTGACGGCGTGCTGCTGACCGGCCGGCTGTCGCTCGCCACGCACGCCTGGCTGGCGGACCACGTGGTGATGGGCGCGGTCCTGCTGCCGGGCACGGCGCTGGTGGAGCTGGCGATCCGGGCCGGCGACCAGGTGGGCTGTGACCGGGTCGAGGAACTGACTCTGGAAGCCCCGCTGATGCTGCCCGAGCAGGGCGGCATCCACCTCCAGGTCGTGGTGGACCCCGCCGACGAGTCCGGCCGTCGGACCCTTCGGCTGTACTCGCGGCCCGACGACGCCACGGCTGCCGCGCCGTGGACGTGCCATGCCACGGGTGTGCTCGCGACGGGTCCGCACGCGGAGTTCGAGCTGTCCGAGTGGCCCCCCTCCGGGGCGACCGAGGTCGACGTCGATGCGCTGTACGACCGCCTGGCCGGGCTGGGTCTGGAGTACGGCCCGGTGTTCCGGGGCGTGCGGGCCGGGTGGCGGCGCGGGGACGAGGTCTTCGCGGAGGTCGCGCTGCCCGAGGGCGTTCAGACCACGGGCTTCGGTGTGCATCCCGCGCTGCTGGACGCGGCTCTGCACGCCGTCGGTCTGGGCGACTTCGTCGAGGACCGCGACCAGGGGCGGATCCCGTTCTCGTGGAGTGGGGTGAGTGTGTCGGCTGCGGGTGCGGCCGCGCTGCGGGTGCGGTTGGTTCCGGCCGGCACGGACTCCGTCTCGCTGTCGGTCGCGGACGGGGAGGGGCGTCCGGTGGCCTCGGTGGACACCCTGGTCCTGCGCCCGGTGGCCGCCGAGCAGTTCACCGCCGCGCGCGACCAGCAGCGCGACTCGTTGTATCGGGTGGAGTGGGTGCCGCGGTCGGTGTCGGTTGGTGGTGTGGAGGTGGAGGTTTGTGAGGGTCTGGCGGGTGTGGGTGTTGGTG
>NZ_JBVHLF010000164.1:0-7316 GCF_055559155.1 Kitasatospora sp. NPDC024654 | reverse complement strand
CTCCCCCCCCCCCCCCCCCCCCCCCCCCCCCCCCCCCCCCCCCCCCCCCCCCCCCCCCCCCCCCCCCCCCCCCCCCCCCCCCCCCCCCCGCGGCGGTGGCCGTGGCCGTGGACGAAGAGACGCACGGTGTGCTGCAGCGGATCGCGTCCTCAGCGAAGGCGCAGATCAGACAGGTACTCCGGGCCAGGATCGTGCTGGCTGCGGCCGACGGGGCGGGCAACGCGGCGATCGCCCGCCGACTGGCGGTGAGCGTGAACACGGTCCGCAAGTGGCGCGGCCGGTTCGCCGAGCGTGGGCTGGAGGGTTTGAAGGACGCCGCACGCTCGGGGCGGCCGCGCCGCTACGACGACCTGGTACGCGTCGCGGTGGTCGCCGCGGCCACCGGCACCCCGATCGGCCCCGCCGCGACCTGGACCCACGCGGCGATCGCCGACTAGGTCGCGGGCACGGTGTTCGCGCCGATCTCCTCCTCCCAAGTCGGCCGGATCCCGGCTGACTTGGACCTCAAACCGCACAAGGTCCGCGGCTGGCTCACCCGTCGCGACACCCCCGACTTCTGGGAGCGCGTCAGGGACATCTGCGCGCTGTACCGCAACCCGCCCAGAGGGGCGATCGTGCTGTCGATCGACGAGAAGACCGCGATCCAGGCCCGCGAGCGCCGCTACCCCTCCCAGCCCGCCACACCGGGCCGGGCCGCCCGCCGCGAGTTCGAGTACCGCCGCCACGGCACCGCCTCCATCGTCGCCGCGCTCGACGTCACCACCGGGCAAACCCTGATCGAGACCATCGAGCGAAACAACGCCGCGACCTTCACCGCCTTCCTCGACCGGCTCGACCGGCTGCTGCCCCGCGACAAGGACATCCACCTGGTCCTCGACAACGGCTCCTCCCACACCGCCAAGCACACCAAGGCCTGGCTCGCCGCCCACCCGCGCTGGCACGTCCACTGGACCCCGCCCCACGCCTCCTGGCTCAACCAGGTCGAACTCGTCTTCTCCGCACTGACCCGCGCCGTCCTCCGGCACGGCGACTTCACCAGCCGGGACGACCTGATCGAGAAGATGGACGCCTGGATGATCCACCGCAATGAACACGCCCGCCCGTTCCGCTGGACCTACCAGGGCACCCCACTCAAGGAGTCGGCCTGACCCCTCCACGAACTTGCGCGGAGCAGCACTAGTGCTGTGACCGCGAAGGTTCACCGGGTAAGTTGATCACGCAACAAATGGGTGTCCCTCCCCAGCGGGGGCCTTTCTGCTCGCGCTGCGCTTCCGGCCGGCGCATGAGGGCTTCACAGGACTGAACGCGTATCCCGGTCCCCGAAGGCCTAGGCTCAAGGCGGTGGGTCCTGCCGACCAGTTCACCCAGGGGAGAGTGTCCGTGATACAGCAGCCCAGGCATGTCGTGGTGACCGGGAGCGCCGGATTCGTCGGTTCGGCGATCGTGCGCCGCCTCAGGGCCGAGGGCTGTCCGGCCATCGGGATCGACCGCCTACCGTCCGCTGACACGTCGTTGGTGGCGGACCTGCGCGACCCTGCGGCGTGGCGCCACGCGTTGGCCGGGGCAGAGGCGGTCGTCCACACGGCGGCTCTGCACGCGCCCCACGTCGGCGTGCGCTCGGACGACGAGTTCCGTGAGACCAACGTCGAGGCGACCAGGGACCTGCTGGACGCGTCGTCCGCTGCGGGGGTGCGCCGTTTCGTTTACACGAGCTCGACCTCGGTGTATGGGTACGCGCTGGAGTCGGCGGACGAGGCGGTCTGGGTCACCGAGGACATCACCTGTCGGCCGCGCGACATCTATGACGAGACGAAACTTGCGGCCGAACGCCTGGTGCTCTCCGCGGCGGGCGCGATGAGCACGGTGTGTCTGCGTATCGCCCGCTGCTTCCCTGAACCGACGGTGGTCCGGGCCCAGCACCGGCTCTACCGTGGTGTAGACATATCCGATGTGACGGTGGCTCATCTGCTCGCCGTCCGTGGCCCGCAGGAGGCGGCCGGGGTGCTGAACATCGCCGGTCCGTATCCATGGCGGACGGAGGACCGAAGGCTACTGCGGCACGATCCGGCCAGGCTCATCAGGCGACGGGCCCCTGAGGTTGCGGCCGGGTTCAGCCGGAACGGCTGGGCGTTTCCGGCATCGATCGACCGGGTCTACGTGTCGGCGCGGGCAGGTGCGGTGCTTGGCTACCGTCCCCGCCACGGCGTAACGGCACTGTTGGCTGAGGTCGGCACGGGCGGCTGATCCTTCCCATGCTTCGGTAGCGGAGGCCCGGGACTCCTGTCCGTCAGCAGCCGGGATCCTGCGACGTTCCGGTCTCGTGCTGCGGTCGGGAAGGTTCGCCAGGTTGCTTGACCAGGCGGCGAGGGCGGGTCGGCCGCCCCAGCGGAGTCCTTTCTCGCTGCGGATGCGGGCGCGTTCGCGGCGTTGGGCGGCGAGGACGTCGGGGTGTCGGGCGTTGGCGTTGCGCCACCGCAGGTAGGCGTGCAGTGCGCGGGTCTGGACCGTGTGGTTCGGGTGGTTCGAGTTCGCCAGAGTGAACTGCCGCAAGGGTCCGAAGTGCGCCTCGATCGGGTTCGCCCAGGAGGCGTTGGTCGGTGTGAAGCAGAGGTGGACGTTGTTGTTCTTCGCCCAACGGAGGATCTTCTTGCCGTTGTGGGCGGAGAGGTTTTCCAGGATCACGTAGACCGGGGCGCCGTCCGGGCGGGCGGCCCGGATCGACTTCAGTGCGGCCAGGGTGTTCGCCGTGCCCTTGCGGCGGCGGTTGACGCCCCACAGGGTGTCGTCGCCGACCGAGTAGCAGCCGTGGAAGTAGGTGACGCCGTGGGTGCGCTTGTAGGTCGCGGGCAGCCGGTCCGGCTTTCCCTGTTCGGCCCAGCAGGTGCCGGCGGTGGGTCTGATGCCGAGCGGGCCGAACTCGTCGAACGCGAACGTGCGGTCGGGGAAGCGTTCCAGGACGTGCTCGATCCGGTCGAGTTTGGCGTCGTAGTCGGGGCCGGTGGACTCCTTCCAGGTCTTGGTGCGCTGGAAGGTGACGCCGCGTCGGGCAAGCAGACAGCGTAGGGCCTCGCGGCCGATTCGGATGACCCGGCCGTGGGCCCGGCGCAGGTAGGCGAGGAGTTTGCGGATGGACCAGCGGGTGAAGGGCTGTCCGAGCTTGGCCGGACGGGTGGTGGCCGTCTTGATGACGAAGTCTTCGTCGTCAGTACTGAGAAGGCGGGGACGGCCCCCCGCCCACCGAGGGTCCAGGCTGGCCATGCCGATCTCGTTGAACCGGTGGATTACGTCCCGCACCGTGTCCTCGTCCGCCTGCACCAGCTGGGCGATCACCGGCACCCGGTTGCCGCCGGCCGAGGCCAGCAGCATCATCGCCCGCCGGTAGCGCACCGAGCTGGTACTGCCCCGGCGGACGATTCTCTGTAGCTGCTGGCCCTCTTGGTCCGTAAGCCTGCGGACCCTGACCGGCTCTGCCATCGCACCCCTCCGAGTTGAACGTCTCCCGACATCCAACCGACCAAGGGCCCGCCAACGCCAACCCGGTGAACCTTCTCGGTCACGGCACTAGGAGGATGGCGGAGAGCTGGGCCAGTGCAGGCCGAGGTGGGCCCGCCGTCCCGGTTCGATACCCCGCTCTCCTGAGACGAGTTCTCCCGCTGCCGCCGCTGTCCCACGACGACTCCTGACGCCCTGTCGCGTCGGCCGCGCCCGGTGGTGCTCACGCCTCTCGGTTCTTCACCGGGTAGAGCTTGGCGTGCAGCACCCGGTCCTCCCACCACGGGTCGTCCGGGGCGGAGACCAGGGCGGCGACCTATTCGCGCTTGGTCGGGGCGGGCAGCACCAGCGGGCCCAGGTTCTTCGCGGCTCGGGTCTGCGCGCACTTCGGGCACTCCAGCCGGTCGGGGCCGGCCTTCTCCCGCAGCTCCAGTTTCGAGCCTTCCTTGCCGCCGATCGAGCCCCGGCACGTCCAGCACGGGCGCAGGGCGGCGTTCGCTGCCCGGGCGGCTTCCAGTTGTTCTTCGGCCTCCCGCTCCAGGCGTTCCTTGCGGTCCTGGTGGCAGGTCCAGCAGCGGCCGCCGGGGCGGCGGGTCCACTGCTCGCGGCCGTGGTCTCCGTACTCCCAGGTGCTTTCCTCCTTGGGGACGTTGCCGCAGTCGGCGCAGGCGAGGGTCTGCATCAGGTCGCGGTGGGCCTGGCGGGCCTTCTTCTCGCGGGCCTTCTGGCGTTGGTCGTAGGCGGCGCGGTTGTTCGGGTTGTCGAGCGCGTCGATGAGGGAGTGCCGGCCGGGGCGGCCGTAGCGCCACCAGATGGGCCCGAGCGGGCCGTGCTCGGTCAGGAGTTCCAGGGTGGTGGCGATGACCGGTACGGCGTCGTTGTACTCGCGCCAGCCGTCGCCGTCGTTGTCGTCCAGTCGGACGGTCTGCCAGGAGCCGCGCCAGACCTCGGCCGACAGGTCGGCCACGGCCTGCTGGCGGTTGCCCAGCGCGATGGGTCCGGCGTCGGTGACGACCAGGGCGACGGGCGGGTACCCGGGCCGGGTGTGGCCGGGCCAGGTTCGGCGCCACCAGTGCACCATCCGGTCGGCCGGATCCTCGAGGGCCGGGTCGTTGTCGCGGACCTTGACGCGGAACAGCTCGCGGTAGGCGGTGAACTTCGCCGCCACCCGCTCCGGCGCCATGGTCGAGCGGTCGACCTCGACCATCAGCACGGGAACCCCGATCTCCGGGGCCTGCCACACCGCGTCCGGGCGCACCTTGCGCCTGCCGCCGGGCAGCAGGAACTCGGTCTCCGTCGCCCAGTCGGTCACGGTGCCCACCCCGCCCGAGGCGTCCGGGGCGGTGCCGCCCAGGACGAAGGAGAGCACGGTCTCGTTGACCGCCATCGCGTGCTGGGCACCGGAGCGCCCGGCGCCCCGGGCTGTTGAGCCCATGTCGGCGCGGGGAAGGCCCAGGACGTGCCCGGCCGCCTCCAGTCCGGCGGCGCCCTCCAGCCGCCAGGTCTTGTGCCGCGCCTTGGTGTTGCCGTCCGAGGCGACCAGGCCGTGCAGCGCGAGATCGCGCAGCGCCTGCCGGATCACGGTGTTCGACGCCGCCTCGGGGCGCAGCAGGCGCTGGAGTTGGTCGGCGGTGGCGACCTTGAGGACGCCGAGCGCGCCGAGGACGTCGGAGCGCAGGGCGTTGGTCGAGCCGTTCGGGTTGGCGGCGCCGCGCCGGTACGCGGTGCGGCCCGGCCGGGACGGCTCGGCCGGTTCGACGGCGTCGGCCTGGTCGTCGTTGTCGTCGGGCTCGGCGAGGCTCTGACGGGTACTCACGGGCGTCTCCCGGTGGTCGTGGTCGGGCGTTGCCTTCGAGGGATATCCGGCGTTCCTGACAGCCGCCAAGCCCGTTTCCGCCCGGCGCACCGCCCCCGTCCCGCCACCACCCCAGCCCGCCTTTGAGCGGGCGCGCGGCCGGCCCCGCCGGACGCAACGAGAAAGGGCCAAGCGGCCCGGGAGCGTCCGTCCGCAAAACCCGCGAACGAACGCACCCTGACCGCAACCACAACAACCACAAACCAAAAGCAAAAGGCAGGGAGAAAGAGGGTTGTCAGAACCGGCGCGCGGCCCGGATTCGGGCCCTGAGCTGCACGGCTTTCCCCTCCGGGCGCGAGGTGGCCGGTAGGGGAAGCGGAGGGGGAAACGGCAGGGGCAATGGAAGCGTTCCGGCAAACTCACCAGGGCTATCAAGGTATCGGTTAGTTTCCTTGATGGGCCGTCAAGGAAACTCACCGGGGCACCTTGATGGCCATTCCATCAGGTCAGGGGCGTGCCGATCGGGCCCACTGGGGCTCTGAGGTTGGGACTGGTTGGCGGACTGGATTACGGACCGCATTTCGGATCGGTTAGAACGCGGGATACCTTGACAGCGGGAGTTATCAGATCGTTATGGAAGACCAACGTTGATGGAAAGAAATCCGGTGAGTTTCATGGGGTTCCATTCTCCGAGCACGGGAGATGCCCGTGCCTCGGAATGAGGGAGCACATTCGTGCACGGGGATCTGGAGACCGACCACGACGTCCTGGTGACGCTCCACCGCTTCACGCTGGCGACCGCCGAGCAGCTCCACCAGCTGCACGGCGGCGCGGCCGGGATCAAGCAGACCCAGAAGCGGCTGACCCGGCTCCAGGCCGAGGGCCTGGCCGAGTTCGTGACCCTGCCGCAGGCCGGCCGGGCGAAGGCGTGGCACCTCACCGCGGCCGGCTGCGCCGTCACCGCCACCTTCCCCGAGGCCCTGCGACCGGCCGTCCCGGTGCCAGGTGCGGACAAGCCGGCGGTGCGGCACGGGCGCGAGCACCTGCTCGACGTCGGCCGGATCCACACCGCCTTCGTCACCGACGCCCGCGCCCGCGGCGAGGCCTGCGGCCCGCTCGACCTCCTCCCCCACCCGGAGCTGCCCGCCGGCCAAGGCGGGCTGTACCGGCCCGCCGCCCACCTCGCCTACACTGCAGGCCAAGGCGACGAGCGGCACCGCCTGCGGGCCTTCATCGAACGGCACCGCCCCGGGACCGGAGACGAGCAGACCGCGGCGCAGCTGGCGGCCTGCGCCCGGGTGTGGGAGCAGGCGGGCGAGGACGGGTCCGGTCGGGCGTGGGAGCGGCGCTGGCGCGCCTTCCCGCGACTGCTGGTCGTCCTGGTCGGCACGACGGCCGCCAGGGTGCGCCCGGCGGTGGCGGACCTGCGGCTGGCCGCCGAGGAGAACCCGGCCGTCGCCGACATGCTCACCGCCGTCCCGGCCGGCGCCGCCCGGATCGAGGACCTCATCCAGCGCGGACCGTCGGCCCCGGTCTGGCACCCGCTCGGCTCCCGGGGCGAGCGAACGTGCGGGTGGACGGAACTGTAGGCGACGAGCGGGCCCCGCACCGGGCAGCCTGCTGGCCGCCCCGGCCGCCCTCCTCCTCGCCCCTCCTCCCGGCCGGTGGCGCCGCGAAGCGGGGCCGCCGGGCCACCGCGCAGCGGAACCACCACCACGCCGTCGGCGCGCAGCATCAGGTTGCCGGGATCCCGTCTCCGCTCCTGCTCTGCGCGCCGACTCTCCTGCTCCTCTTCTCCTTCGACGATCCAGTGCCCGGACTTCACCCAGCACCCGCAGAGGTGCCCAGGGAGAAGTAGTCGGCGCCCAACGACCTATGGACAAACGGGCGCTGCCGAGTAGCCGAGGGGAATCTCACCCCTCGGCCCTCACAGAACCGTGCGTAACAGTCTCCCGTTACACGGCTCGTGCCGCTCTGATCGTCAGATCACCATGGCGGACACGCTGATGCGCCACTGTGCGAACATGCG
>NZ_JBVHLF010000163.1:0-7349 GCF_055559155.1 Kitasatospora sp. NPDC024654 | reverse complement strand
AAGATCATCAGGGGTCGCGTCCGCTGCTTCCCCACCGGGGCGCCCTCCCGCCAGCCCTCAGGTCATCTCATGATCCGAGAACGCATCGGCCCTGGTCAAGAGGGTGTTCAGGTCGGTCGTCACAAACTGATCTTGGACACCCTCGACCCTTTGAAGGGGCGGAACTTCGGAACTACTCGTCTAGAAAGCCCTGGCGACCGATCACCCTCAGCCGACCCCAACCGTGCGTCTCTTCGTTGCGCTGGCCCCGCCGGACGACGCCAAGGACGAGTTGGCGGGCGCCCTGCAGTTCGCCTACGAGGAATACGCCCACCTGCGGTGGAACCGGATCGAGGACTGGCACATCACTCTGGCGTTCCTCGGCGAGCTCCCGGCCACGGTCGTCCCACTCCTGCGGCCCGCCCTGGCCCGGCTGGCTGCGCATCGTCCTGCCCTGGCCCTGGACCTAGCGGCAGCGGCCACTTCGACGAACGGCTGCTGTGGAGCGGGGTCGAGGGAGAACTCGACGCACTGCACGACCTCGCCGACGAGGTCCGGAACTCGGTGCGGGCCTGCGGCATCCCCTTCCAGGAGCGTCCGCTGCGCCCCCACCTGACGCTGGCCCGGGGGCGGCGTGGTCAGCAGGCCGACATCCTGTCGGCGGCCGCGAGCCTCAGCGACTTCGCCGGCCGCAGTTGGCCTGCCGAGCGCCTCCACCTGGTGGGCAGCAACATCGGCCGCGGTCCGGGGGTGATCCGCTACCGCGACATCGAGTCCTGGCAGCTCGCAGGCGGATCCTGATTCCGACCGCCGGGGTGCGCCGCGCCCGGAGTCACTCGCCTCGGAGGCGCATGAACCTGGCCCCGATGATGAAACCGTCGAGGAGGTTCCGGTCAGTTCGACCCTTTCGTTCCACTGGTTCAGGGGCAGTTCCGGGTCGGTGTTGTTCTGGCCTTGGCGGGAGCCGAGGCCGGGGCCTGGCTCTGACCCGCGGAAGCGCTCGGGTGGGCCGGTGCGGTCGATGCGGCCGGTGCGGGGGCCGCGGCCTGTTGGGTCTTGGCCGCCGTCGGGGCTTCGGTGGTGCTGTGGGCGGCCGCCTGTCCCGTCCTGATCCGTCCCATCCGAGCTCATGGACCGGCTTGAGCAGACGGCACGGCTCAGGCGAAGTCACGGGTGAGGACCCGCGGGCCGCTGTACTCGGCGTCGGTGACGTGGTCCAGCCAGTCGAACTCGTCGGTCTCCCACAGGGCGAGGTGGATCATGAACTGGTCCGGTGCGGCGCCGTGCCAGTGCTCCTCGCCGGCGGGCGTCCAGATGACCTCACCGGGGTGGGCCTCGACGATCTGCCCGCCGCGGGACTGGATCAGGGCGATGCCCTCGACGATGTAGAGGGCCTGGCCCATGCCGTGGCGGTGCCAGGCGGTCCGGGCGCCGGGAGCGAAGCGGACCAGGTTGGCCCTGGTGCGCGCGTCGCCCTCGCCGCGGTAGATCACGTCCGCCCAGGCGTCGCCCGTGCGCCAGGCCTCGGGCAGCTTCATGGTCGCGGGTCGCTCGATGATGTCCATGGTGCGTCTCCTTCGTTGGGGGCCTGCAGCGCGATCCTCGACATCGGCGCCGTCCGCCGCGTTTCCCGGATCGCCGCCGAACACTGGGGTCGGCGGCGATCCGGGACCGCGCGGGGAGCCGCGTGGGGTTCAGACTGCGTCGCCGGTCGCGGCCGGGTCGTTGGGGTGCGAGTGGACGGCGGTGACCTTCGAGGTCATCCACGGCCACAGGGGAAGCGTGCCGACCACCTTCTCGTACAGCTCGGCCTCGTCGGCGGCCCGCCAGAGACCGATGCTGCGCAGCTCACCCACCGGGCGCCAGAGCCTGACCAGGTGGCCGGCGCGGGCCAGTTCCGCGGCCCGGGCGGATTCGGCCGCCCGTACGCGCTCGACCTCGGCCGGGTCGGTGCCCTCGGGCACGGTGGTGGTGAGTTCGACCAGGAACTCCTTCACGGCTCCTCCTTCTGCTGCTGTGACAACTCGGCTGTGGTAACTCGGCTGTTCCAACGCAGCTGTTGTGGCTGCTGCGGTTGCGTGACCGATCGGTCAGGCGGCCTTGAGCTGTGCGGCGATCCTGACGACGCGCTCGGCCTGGATGCGGGCGGCGGTGCGGGTGGTCTCGTCGACGGGGTTGGCGCCCTGGCCGTCGACGTGGGAGGTGCCGTAGGGGTTGCCGTCGACGAACTTGGCCGGGTCGGTGAAGCCCGGGCTGACGATGATGCCGCCGAAGTGGTGGATCGAGTGGTACAGGGCGAGGAGGGTGGACTCCTGGCCGCCGTGGGCGGTGGCGCTGGAGACGAAGCCGCTGTACACCTTGTCGGCCAGCTTGCCCTGGGCCCACAGACCGCCGAGGCCGTCGATGAACTGCTTGAGCTGCGAGGAGATGTTCCCGAAGCGGGTGGGCGAACCGAAGAGCACCGCGTCGGCCCACTCGATGTCCGCGGCGCCCGCCTCGGGGATGTCCCGGGTGGCGGCGTGGTGGGCAGCCCAGGCCGGGTTGGACTCGATCGCGCTGAGCGGGGCCAGCTCGGCGGCCCGCACCAGGCGGACCTCCGCGCCGGCCTTGACGCCGGCGTCGTGCAGCTCCTTGGCGATCTCGGTGATGGTGCCGGTGGAGGAGTAGTAGACGATGGCGAGCTTCACGGGGGTGGACACAGGGATTCTCCGTCTCGTGCGAGGTGCTGGTGGTGGGTGTTGGTGCCGGGTGTTGGGCGATGGTGCCGGGTGTCGCCGGGGAGCAGCCGGGTGCTCAGGCCCGCAGTGCGAGCGAGTGCACGAGCTCGTGCTGCCACTGCTCACGCGGCTGCCGGTGGAGGGCCCAGTAGTCCTCGGCGATCAGGTCGGGGTCCGAGTCGGTTCCCGGCACGATGGCGCTGTCGACGGTCACGGTGGCCACGTGCACGCCGAGGGGGCCGTACTCCTGGTCGAGGATCTGGGTGAGCGCGCGTACCCCGGCCTTGCCGAGGGACAGGCTCGTACTGCGGCTGACGGGTCGCGGCATGCCACCGGTGATGATCACCGTGCCGCCGCCGCTCCCCGCCATCTGCGGGGCCAGGTAGGTCGCCGCGTCCATCGCACCGAGCACGTTCACCGACCAGGCGTCCAGATGCTGCTGCGTGCTCAGCTCGCCGGGCCGGTCCGCCTGGATGATCGCGGCGTTGTAGGCGAGGACGTCGGGCACGCCGTGCGCGTCCACGGCGGCGTCGACGGCGGCGTGCAGCGCGGTGCGGTCGGTGCTGTCGGCGCGCAGCGCGAGCACCGGCGCCGAGGCCTGCGTGCGCACCGCCGCGGCGAGCTCGTCCACGCCCTGGCTGCGCGCGATCATCGCGACGGGCAGGCCCTCTCGTGCGAACCGCGCGGCGACCGCGGCACCCAGTCCCGCTCCGGCTCCCACAACGACCAGTCCTGGCATGGGAATCTCCTCCGACTCACGTAAAGTGGTGAACGCGATGACCGTAGGTCCTCTCATCGGTGTGAGGAGCAAGCCCTTCGGTATCACCGCAGGTGGGAGAGGGAGCGCGGATGCTGATCGGCGAACTTGCCGCCCGTACCGGCGTGCCGGAACGGCTGTTGCGGTACTACGAGGAGCGCGAGCTGCTGGCCCCCGAGCGGACGCCTGCAGGCCGACGCCGCTATCAGGAGTCCGACGTGGTGCGCGTCGCCAACATCCGCGCGCTGCTCGCCGCGGGTCTGAACACCGAGTCGATCGCGATCATGCTGCCGTGCGTGGCGAACGACGCGGAGCGGCTGCTGCCGCAGTGCCCGGAGATGGTCTCCCGCCTGGCCCGGCAACGCGAGCGCCTGGACGAGTCGATCGCGGGACTTGAGCACTCGCGTCACCTGGTCGACTCGCTCCTCGCCGAGGCGGGTAGCTGACGCAGCGGGTGCGGCGGCGCCGGTGCGGGGTGACGTCGCCAGGCGGGCCGTGGTCGGGCGGGCGGGCTGCATGCCCGCGCGCAGGTCAGAAGTCTTGCGCGCCTCCCGCCGAACCGTCGCCCAGGACGACTTCGAGGCGTCGCCTGAGCAGTGACTGGCGA
Source organism: Kitasatospora sp. NPDC024654 (assembly GCF_055559155.1). Taxonomy (NCBI): domain Bacteria; kingdom Bacillati; phylum Actinomycetota; class Actinomycetes; order Kitasatosporales; family Streptomycetaceae; genus Kitasatospora; species Kitasatospora sp. NPDC024654. The sequence goes on along the minus strand of NZ_JBVHLF010000163.1, from coordinate 3,289 downwards.
GTGAGGAAGCGTTCCGGCTGGAACTGCTCGCGGGTGGTGGCGATGCCGCGGTCGGCAAGGGTTCAGGAGAGGTGCCGTCCGGTGGCGGCGGTTTCGGTGGCCGCCGCCTGGACGGTGCGGTAGGCCTGCTCGCGGTCGGCGCCCGCGGCGACCGCGAGCAGGATCTCCGAGCTGAAGATCAGTCCATGGGTGGCGTCGAGATTCGCCCGCATGGTGTCGGCGTGGACGGTGAGGTCTTCGACGATGTCGGCGGCCGGGTGGGTCTGGAAGTGGGCGACGGTGAACGCGTCCGGGAAGACCACGCGTTCGACCGCGGCATGGGCCAGGTCGCGTTCGTGCCATAGGGCGACGTCCTCCAGTGCGGCGTCCGCGTAGGACCGCAGGAGGCGGGCCAGACCGGTGACGGCCTCGCTGCGGGTCGGGTTGCGCTTGTGCGGCATCGCGCTGGACCCCTGGTAGGCGGCGGGCCGGGGCTCCTCCACCTCGCGGACCTCGGTGCGTTGCAGCAGGCGCGGTTCCAGGCCGAGTTGCTCGACCACCGCGCCCAGCACGGCGAGCGCGGTCAGGGCGTGCGCGTGCCGGTCGCGGGCGACGGCCGCGTCAACGCCACAACGCGCACCTGTCCCGCAACGCCCGCCGCGTGCGCGCCGACGGGCTGCGCGAACGGTTCGTCACCCAGCGGGCCCGCCTGGTCGGCCTGGCGACAGCCGGCCGTCGGCTGGCGGACCTGCTGGCCGAGTTGAGCGTGGCCGGTTGGTCCGTCGCCTCGGTGGAGCGGGAGTTCGTCGTGCTGGACAGTGACGAGACGCTCGACGCGGGCTGGATCGACGAGTACCCCGGCCCCGAAGATGAGGTCATGACCCGATGAGCACTGACCCGACCGCGACGGACAGCGCGTGGGACGACGTCGGCCCCCGACCGTGGTGGGACGGGGACGTCGTCCTGCCCCGGCAGGCCCCCTCCGAAAGCACCCGGGCCCGGCTCGGCCTGCCCAGGAGCGTGTGGCCGATCGACCACGAGGCGGCCACCCAGCAACCCGTCCATGATCCGGCCCTCGACCACTACACCCTGCCGCTGCGCCCGAGCGAGCCCGCCTTCGACGATCCCGAACTCGCTGCCCGCTGGCTGGCCGCCCGCCGGGAGGCGCTGGAGACCGTGCTGTCGGCGATCGCCGGCTCTCCCTGGGCCGAGCACCTGGTCCTGCGCGGCAGCCACCTGCTGCGGACCTGGTACGGCGAGGAGGCACGCGAGCCCGGCGACCTGGACTTCGTCGTCCAGCCGAGCGACTGGTACCTGCAGGACGCCCGCACCGAGACCATGCTCCGCGACATCGCCACCGCCGCCGCCCGGGAGAGTTCATCCGCCCGGGTGCGCGTGCACGCCGACGACGCCCTGACCGATGGGATCTGGCCCAGGCGCTGGCCGTACTCCCGTTTTCCCGGCCACCGTCTGGTGCTGCCCTGGTCGGCCGAGGGACTGCCGGGTGGCGCGGTCCAGCTCGACTTCGCCTTCACCGAGGTCCTCCCGGTCGAGCCGCAGCACGGTCTGGCGCCCAGCCGGCTGCTCACCGCGACGCCGCAGCTCTCGCTCGCGTGGAAGATCCTCTGGCTGCTCTCCGACGAGTACCCCCAGGCCAAGGACCTCTACGACGCCCTCCTGCTCGCCCGCTCCACCGAGGTGCCCTACGAGCTGCTGCGGCGGGTCTTCGAGCTGTCGGACCCCGAGTGGCAGCGGGTCCCGCTGATGCCGGCCGACATCGCCGACCTGCGCGTGGACTGGGACGAATTCGACAAGGACCACCCGGACCTGGTCCGGTACGAGGACCAGAAGGAATACCCGGCCCGGCTGCTGGCCGCGCTCGCCCCGACCTTCGCCGGCCGCTCCGAGTAAGACCGATCGGCAAATGGATCACTTGAGTCGGCGTGTGGTGGGGCGGCTGTCCCACCGGTAGCGGGTGGTGGCCCGGCGGATCAGCATGCGGACGGTGACGAGTGCGGCGGCGAGGTAGAGGTAGAACTCCACGACTGTGCCGTTCTTCTCGGTGCAGCGCCGTAGCTTGCCGTAGCCGTGCATCCACGAGGTTTCGCTCCACGGTCCACCGCTTGCCGGCCTGGATGGGGGCGGGTACGCCCTTGCGGGCGATCTCGCCGGTGAAGCCCAACTCACCGAGCAGGGCACGGGACCTGTTGTTGTCGTAGCCCCGGTCGAGGTTGACGTTCACGTCCTTGGGCAGGGGCCCTACCTGGCCCACGGCTGCTTCGAGGGTGGGTCCGAGCAGGGGCGAGTCGTGGCGGTTGGCCCCTGCCGCGACCACGCCGAGCGGGACACCCTGCCCGTCGGCGGCGGTCGCGCGTTTCAGCCCTTGCTTGGGAACCGGGCCACTGCCCTGCACTAGATTGACCGCAGTGCGGCCCCCGTATCACAGCCGGGGACCGCGTCGGCCGACGGCCGAGCCGACTCGGGAGGGAACCCCTTGCTCACCCCGTACCACCGCTGGGACGGCTTCGTGGCCCGCCAGCACGCTGCCCTGCAGGACCTCGACTGTCCACCCGACCTGGAACTGTCGGAGCTCACCGTCCAGCACGCCTTGGACCTTGCGGCGATCAGTGCCGCCCAGCCCACGGCCTTCGCCGCGAACCAGCAGCTACTCGCCCTCCTCGCCGCCCTTCCCACCCCCAACGACGAGGAAGACCCGAACTTCTGGGACGAGGTCTGCGCCGCGGCCGGCAACGACTGGCTGACGCCTGCGAACATCAAGGGCTACGTCAAGGGCACGCTGGAAAACCCCGAGGAGAGCGTGCTGGCCGAATGCATGCTCGCCGGGTTCGGGGAGATGGACGCCGAGCGGCGGGCGGCTGTGGCCGAGGTCATCGGCAGCGGCTGGAAGCCGGGGCCAGGCGGCGGGGGTTATTGGGGAGAGCTGTGGATCAGGGGGTTCGAGCAGACCGCCGTGTACGTGGTCGTCATGGGGCATCGGTTCACGCGGTTCCCCAAGAACCCCGAGGCCGAGCAGGAGTTTCGTCATGCCTGGATGAGCTGACCGACGCCTGGATCTGACCGGTGCCGCTTCCACGCCGACGGGCCGCCACTGGGTAGCGTTCAGTGGCCGTTGGCACACTGAGTGACTCTGTCGGGGATCTTGGTTTTCCTTGATCACTGTCCTTGGCGCCACCAGCGGGGGCGGGGCAGTTCGTGTGAACCGCCCCGGGTTCGGTGGGGACTCGATTTCGTGTAAGGATTCGAGTCATGGCACGTCCTTCCTCCTACCCGCCTGAGCTGCGCCGTCGTG
>NZ_JBVHLF010000162.1:0-7521 GCF_055559155.1 Kitasatospora sp. NPDC024654 | reverse complement strand
ATGCAGTACCGCCCCGACCTTCTCAACGGCTTCATCCGCGAGACCGGCCTGATCCTCACCTCGCCCTGACGTCACCCCGAGCCGCAAGCCTCAGTGGTGCTCGCACGGAAGAACATCATCGTGGCCGGCGGCACCAACATGGGCAAGACGACGCTGCTGCGAGCGCTCGCCTCGGAGATCCCGCCGTCCGAGCGGCTGGTGACCATCGAGGACACCTACGAGCTCGGACTGCACGAGGACGGCCTGCACCTGGACGTGGTCCCGATGCAGGCGCGCGAAGCGAACATCGAAGGCGAGGGCGCGATCGACCAGGCCGAGCTGGTCCGCTGGGGTCTGCGCATGGCACCAGACCGGGTGATCGTCGGGGAGATCCGCGGTGCCGAAGTCGTGCCGATGTGCAACGCGATGTCGCAGGGCAACGACGGCTCGCTCTCCACCATCCACGCCTCCACCTCGCGCGGGGTCTTCACCAAGCTCGCTGCCTATGCCGTCCAGGCACCGGAGCGGCTGAGCCTGGAGGCCACGAACCTGCTGGTCGCCTCCGCCGTCCACTTCGTCATCCACCTCGCCCGCGACACCGGCGGACGCCGAGCGATCTCCTCGATCCGCGAGATCGTCGGCGCCGACGGCGCACAGCTGATCTCCAACGAGGTCTACCGACCTGGCCCGGACCGGCGAGCGGTCTACGCCACCCCACTGCGCGCCGACACCGTCGCGGACCTCGAAGCGTGCGGCTTCCAGCTTCCCGTAGCGGCCGACTTCGGCGGGTGGTCCGCGTGAGCGTGCACCTGACCGTCACCACCCTGCTCGGCGCCGGCTTCGGAGCCGGCTTATGGACGGCCTACACGGGTCTTCGGCCGGGAGAGCCCGGAGAAGGGCCTGACCGGCTCACACAGTGGTGGCACCGAGTGCGCCCACCACGACCTGGGCGACGCCTTGCCGGGGTGGCGGTAGCCGCGGCCGGGGCGCTGACACTGACCGGATGGCCGGTGTCAGTGCCGCTCGCGGCCCTGGGCGCGTGGGCGCTACCCGGCCTGCTCGGACGCGACCGCAGGGGACAGGAGGCCATCGACCGGATCGAGGCCATCGCCTCCTGGACCGAGCAGCTGCGCGACACCCTGAGCGCCGCCGCCGGACTCGAACAGGCCCTCCTCGCCACCGCCACGACCGCCCCGCAGCCCATCCGGACCGAAGTCGCCGCCCTGGCAGAGCGGATCCGGCAAGGCCAACGCCTGGCGGACGCCCTGAGCCAGCTCGCGGCCGAGCTGGCCGATCCGCTCGGGGATCTCGTCGTCCTGGCCCTGCTGGGAGCCGCCGGGCGCCAGAGCGGCCGGCTCGGCGACCTACTGGCCGGACTCGCGGCCTCGGCCCGCGAGCAGGCGCAGATGCGCACGCGCACGGCGACCTCGCGGGCACGGGTCCGCACCTCGGTACGGATCGTCGTCGGCACGACCCTGGGCATGGCGGGCGGCCTGGTCCTGCTGAACCGCGACTATCTGCAGCCCTTCGACACCGCGGAGGGGCAGCTCGTCCTGCTGCTCGTCGGCGGGTTGTTCGCGGCCGCGTTCGCCTGGCTGCGCAAGATCGCGACCTTCACCGAACCCGCGCGGCTCCTCGCGGCACCCCAGACGGTGCGGGAGAACACGTGATCACCGTGCTGCTGTGCGGTGCCGGGTTCGGTGCCGGTGCCTGGACGTTCTGGCGCGGACTGCGTCCCCCACGGGCGGACCTGGCCGACGCACTCACTCCTGCGACAGCCCCGCCGCCGCGCCCTGTGGACGGTGAGGCGGGCTGGGCGGCCCGTGCCGGGGTCGCGTTCGTCCCGCTGTGGCGACGCTGCCGGCTCCCCAGCGCCAGGACGGCAGCCGACCTGCGCACCCTGGGTGTCCCGGTCGAGCGGCACCTTGCCGAGAAGACCACCGCGGCCTTGGCCGGGCTGGTGCTGCCCGTCCCGCTCGCCACGCTGATGGCCCTGGCCGGCGTGAGCATCGGGTGGACCCTGCCGGTCTGGGGCAGCCTGGTCCTCGCTGCCGCACTCTCCTTCGTCCCGGACCTGATCGTGCGACAGAAGGCGGCCGAACGACGGGCAGAAGTCCGCCACGCGCTGTCCGTCATGCTGGACCTCACTGTCGTCGCTCTGTCCGGCGGCGCCGGCGTCGAGCAGGCACTCACCGCGGCGGCCTCGGCAGGCCATGGCGTCGGCTTCACGGCGTTCCGCCGGGCCCTGCAGCAGGCCGAGCTGACCCGTAGTGCGGCGTGGGGGCCGCTGGGCGAGCTCGGCGCCCGACTGGGCGTCACGGAGCTGTCCGAACTCGCCGCCACCGCGGCTCTCGCCGGCAGCGAAGGCGCGCGGGTCAAGAACTCCCTGGCCACCAAGGCCGCCACCCTGCGCGGGCATCTCCTCGCCGAAGCGGAGTCGGACGCGGCCTCGGCCACCGAGCGCATGAGTCTGCCGGTGGTCACACTCTTCGGCGGCTTCCTCCTGTTCCTCGGCTACCCGGCCATCACCCATGCCCTCACCGGCCTCTGACCGGCACCAACACCCTTCACGCTACGGAGCACGATCATGCGCACCCATCTGACTGACAAGATCCACCAGGCCTGGAACCGCGCCCGTCGGCACTTCGCCGGCCGGGTGGCGGACATGCACTCTCACCCCGATGCCGGATACACCACCGAGACCGTGGTCATTACGGCCCTCCTGGTGCTGATGGGTATCGCGGCGCTCGGCGTTCTCGCCTCGAAGGTCGCCGACAAGGCCAACGGCCTCAACTTCTGAACCCGCCATGGTAGGTCACCTCAGCGAGGACGAGCGCGAGAATCTAAAGCGGCCGCCGGACGAGGGCGCGGCAACCCCCGAGCTGGTCATCGCCACTCCCCTGTTGCTCCTGCTCCTGATGGCGATCGTGCAGTTCGCGCTCGCCGCCCACGCCCACCACATCGCCCAGGCGACGGCGGCCCAGGCCGTGGCGGCAGCCCGCAGCCAGGACGCCGACGCGAGCACCGGACAGCGCGCCGGTGAGGACCTGCTCCGGCAGATCGACTCGGCCAGCCTCCAGCGTGCCTCCGTCAGCGTCGAGCGCTCGGCGACCACGGCTACCGCGGAGGTGCACGGCCAGGTCATCGAGGTGCTGCCCTACCTCCACCTCGACGTCACTGCCCGAGCAGCCGGCCCAGCCGAGCAGCTCACCGGTCCGACAACCGCCGGGTGACCAGCCTCAACCCGTCCGAGGAGGAATTCGGCATGGCCCTGAGCCCTGCCCCGGGGGAGAAGGACTGCGGCTCGGTTCCCGTCGAGCTGACGCTCATCACCCCGCTGCTCATCACGCTCATGCTGCTCGCGGTCGGGCTGGGCCGGCTGGCCGGTGCCCGCCTCGACGTCGAGGACGTGGCGCACCAGGCCGCACGGGCGGCCTCCCGCGCCCGCAGCCCGGGTGAGGCGAACACCTGGGGGCGGCAGATGGCGAGAGACGCCTTGTCGCGGGCGGGAGGATCATGTCCCGAGCCCGTGACCAGCGTCGACACCGGCTCCTTCCGCCCCGGCGGCCAGGTTGTGGTGACGGTCAGCTGCACGGTCGCGCTCGCCGACCTCGCCGCCGTCCCGCTGCCCGGCCATCAGACGATCACCGCCGCCTTCACCGCGCCGCTCGACACCTACATCTCGGACAGTTCATGACTTCAACCAAGCTGTCAAGTCCAGCTGGGCGGACATCCAGTGACGCAGGATCAGTAACTGCTTTCATCGTCACCGTCATCGTCGCGTTGGTCGGTCTCGTCGGTCTCGTCGCCGACGGCGGGCTCGTCCTGGCAGCCAGAGTCCAGGCCGCCGGCGAAGCCCAGGAGGCTGCCCGAGCCGGCGCTCGCCAGCTCGACCTCGACCACCTCCGCACCGACCACACCATCGACCTCGGCCCTGACGCCGCCCAGAACGCTGCCAGCGCCTACCTCGACGCCGCGGGCGCCCAGGGCCACGCCACCGCCACGTCCGAGCAGGTCACGGTCACCGTCGAACACACCCAGCGCACCCAACTCCTGAGCCTGGTCGGCATCACCTCCCTGCACGTCACCGCCACCGCAACCGCCCACCCCGCTTGGCGGGCAGCCGCACCGTGAACCACACCACCGCCCAACCTCCGCACGCTGGACGGCTCCGAGCCCTGGGCCGGGCGCTCGTGGCCGCGCTCGTCCTGGCCGCACTCCTCGTCGGGATGCCGTTCGCCCTTCTCCAGTGCGCAGCACCACTGGACCTCACCCACCTACCGACCTGGGGCGAGCTCGGCGCGGAACTCAGCAGCCCACTCTCCACGTTCACCCTCATGCGGCTGCTGGACCTGGCCGGCTGGGCGCTCTGGCTGTTGATCTGCGGACAGACGCTGTACGAGGTGCTCTGGTACGCGGCCCGCCTGCCTCAACTGCTACGCCCGGGACGAGGCGAAGCGGCAGCCTTCCAGGCACGGCGCACCCTCATCGGCGCGCTCGTCATCAGCGTCATCCTCGGTATCCTGACCCTGATGCGGCCGACGACCGGGTCAGCGGCAGCCGCCACGCTCGACCGCGCGGCAGCACGCGCCGCCGCGACGGCCCCGGCGAACCCGGCCCCGCCACCACCCACGGCCAGCGCCCGCACCATCCAGACCAGCAGCTCGACCCCGTCATGCGACGTCCGCCCCGGCGACACCCTCTGGGACCTGGCGGACCGCCACCTCGGCAACCCGCTGCGCTGGAAGGAGATCTACCAACTCAACGCTGGCCGCACCCAGACCGACGGAAGCCGCCTCACCGACCCCGACGTCATCCGTGCAGGCTGGACGCTTCTCCTCCCCGCCACCAACGCCGGAACCCCTCCCGCTCGCGCAGCGGCACCGGCTCAGGACACTCCCGTAGTCGGGACCGGTACCAACCCAACCCCGCCAGCTGTAACGCCGCCCGATCCACCCAAGCTGCTCGTTCCCAACCGGCCTGACACAGCACCAGCGACTCCTACAGGCAGACCCGCCGCAGGGCCGACCCAAGCCACCCCGCAACAGGCACCGGTGGCAACCAAGGCAACGCCGCCGGGCCTCCAACTCTCCTCCAGAGCTGGCTACCTGGCGCTCTCCGTCGGCGCCGCCTTCAGCGCCGCCGCTGTAGCACGCGCCCTCTATCGACGGCGGACCTACCAACCCGGACGCATCACACCGGCAGGGAGCCCGAGAGAACCCCGGCCGGAGGAATCCACCCTCGTCGCCGCGCTGCACCGCAGCAGCCGCCTCCACCCCGCCGGCCCACCGCCAAACCACGTGCACGACATGCCGCTCGGCACGCAAGATACCGCGCAACGCGGCCTGCTCGACCTCCTCGCACGCCACCCCCACGGCCTGCTCGCCCTCAGCGGCCCAGGCGCGGACGACGCCGCCCGAGGCCTACTTGCATCGGCCGTGGCCCATCCCATCGACCTCGAACTGATCATCCCAGACGCTCTCGCAGACCGGCTGCTCCCGAACCTCGCCGCCCAGAGGCCATGGCCCGGCTGCTCGCATGCCAGCGACACCCGACAGGCTCTGGACACTGCCGAGGAACGCCTCCTCACACGTCGCCGGGAGCGTGAGGAAGCCGCATCGACCACAGCAGAGCAGGAGCCGCGGCCGGTGGTCCTGCTGCTCGATGAAGTGGACCAGCAGGACGCCGTACGCCTGAACGTTCTGCTCGGCAGCGGCCGAAAGCACGGCTTGGCTGCCGTACAGCTGACCGACCGCCCCCTGGACGGGGCCAGGCAGCTTCAGGTCCAGGAGGGAGGCCACGCCACCTTCGCGCCGCCGCACATCGGCGCCGAGCCCCCGCTTCGGCTGTTCCACCTGAATGCGAAGGCCGCAGAGCTTCTACTCGGACTCACACCTGACCCCGCACGATCAGAATACTCGGGCAGCACAAGCGTCGAGCAGCAGGACCCAGCTGAATGGGAATCCAGTATCGACCCCGACGGCCACCCTGAAAGCGCTGCGGAACCCATAAGCGCGACAGAAGTGCCGGATATCAATGAGCGGGCACACGAGAGTCAACCCGAAGAAAATGTGGATGGCGCTGCGCTCGACCGGCTGCAGAAAAATAGCTTCTTCACGAAAGAAAAGGAAACCACCGCACCCGCAACCGCGGGTCCACCCAACAGAAGCCGTCCGGTCCAGATCCGCCTGCTCGGCCCGCTCACCGTCACGGTGCACGGCAAGACCGTCACTCGCGGTCTGGTCGGATACGCCGGTGAGCTGCTCGCCTACCTCGCGATCCATCGAGACCCGGTGATCAAGGACGCGATCCTCGAAGCCATCTGGCCCGAGCGCACACCACAGGCAGCCACCCAGGCCTTCAACACCGCCAAGACCAGCATCCGCACCGCGCTGCGCCAGGCGATGGCCGCGACTACCTCCGTCAACGGCATCCTGACCACCGGAGACCTGTCGCGCCTCAACTACGACCTCATCAGCACGGACCTTGCCGACTTCGACCGGGCGGTCCGTGTAACGACTGCGGCCGCCGACCCCGTGAGCCGCCTCGAAGCCCAGTGCCGCGTCGCCGATCTCTACACGGGCGAACTCTGCGCCGGAGCCGCCTACGAATGGGCCGAGCCCGCCCGCGAAGACCTCCGCCGGCGCGCGCTGGACGCACTGGGAGCCCTGGCCGCAGCAGCCGCCGCCGAAGATCCGGAGCGCGCGATGACGTACCTGGATCGGGGGATCGGCATTGACCGCTACAACGAGCAGCTCTACCTCCGCCTCGCCCAGCTCCAAGCCTCCCTCGGCCGACTCGACGCAGTCCGGCTCACCTCCGAGCGCCTCGTCTCCAGCCTGGCCGAGCTCGGGGAGAAGCCCTTCCCGCCGACAAGCCGGGCACTTCAGGAACTCCTCCACCCGTCCCTCGTGCCGAAGTACGCCGGCTCGGCGGCTCGACCGGCCCAACGTCCGACTACGGCGAGGACAACCCGCGCAGGTGAGCTCGACAGGTCCAAAGTTCGGCGATGAAGCTCGCTGCTGCCTGCAGACCCGGAATGTCGATGCCGACAGGACCCCGAGACAGTCGAGCATGTTGCCGCAGAACGCACTGAACACGGTTCAGCCGAGTCGGTCGTTCGGCCGCCCTCTCCGCTGACGCAGCCGATCTGAGGGTGGGTGGCCGACACCGTGTCCCATTACGGATGTCCTCTGCTCGGCCCTATAGGGGTTCCTGCTAGTGATCAGACACCCCGGCCAGCGCCATCGGTGCACGTCAGGGCACGGATAGAGGCCGATCAAGAGGCCAGACTGAATACCTGGTGGTAGGTCCCACCCGGTCTTCGTACGCGCGGAGCGGCCCGCCTGCTATCGCGCTGACTGCCTCATCACGTTTCCGGTGGCCTGTTCCCGCCGCTCGGGTTCCCGTGACCTCTCGTCAGCTGACCTGGGCGGGCGCTGCCCCCGCGAAGCGGCGGGCAAGCGCCCGCCCGGGGTCGGCCCGCCCGGGGTCGGCCCGCCCGGGGTCGGCGGAACCGCCGGCGGCGCCGACCGGAAGAGA
>NZ_JBVHLF010000161.1:0-7525 GCF_055559155.1 Kitasatospora sp. NPDC024654 | reverse complement strand
GGCGTAGAGAACCTCGATCATCTCAAACCAGCACGGGCACCTGTCGCCGTATCAGCCCACCGCTCGCCGGACTACCTGCGGATTCGGGTCAGAGCCGGGCGGCTGCGACTGGTGCGATCGGCGGCGCACCTGCCCTGACCTGCGCTGGGGAGTTTCATCGGGGCGGAACTCCCCAGCCCTGGAGCGAAACTCACCAGGCGTCGGCGGGGCGGTCGCGCGCCCGGTCGCAGCACCAGGCCGGCGTCGGCCCGGGGTGCGGCTGCGACTGCGACGCGGTTCGCAGTCGCAGCCGCTGACCTGCGCTGGGGAGTTTCAGCGGGGCGAAACTCACCAGCAGCCGGCAATCCCCGGGCACCGCTTTGCTGCACCGGCCGCGATATGCAGCAGGACCGCGCTGCGCCGTGCAGCATCCGGCTGCCGACGTGCAGCAAGGGGACCCTTGCTGCACCCGCTGCCGCACGGCGTGATCGGGCGGGTGGCCGGGCGGTTTGCACTGGCATGACGTCCTCTCCGCTGTCCTGGCTGCCGACCCCTGCCCCGCTTGACCAAACCGCCATCTGCGACGACCGACCCCACTACAACGGGCGGCCGGTGAGTGCCGAGGAGCTGGCCGCGCTGCACCGCGCCGCCACCGCCGGCGAGACCGCGACCGGCTGGGTGCGTGAACTCGCTGACCGCCAGGAGCACCGGCTCCACCGCCGGGTCCTGGAGATCACGGCGGACAACATCGAACGGGCCAGCAGCCGCGAGATCATCCCCGACAGCGCGGGCGAGCTGAGCGAGGAGCTGCGCGACGGCCTGGACGGCTACGTGATCCTCGGCACCCACACCATCGACCCCCGGCCCGTCCTGGGCCCCGGCGAGCGGACCGCCCTGGCCGCCGCCGTGGCGCATGCGCAACGACGGCTGCGCTGGAGTCTGGCCCGAGCGTTCTGCAGCACGGTCAGAGCCGGGCGGCTGCGACTGGTGCGATCGGCGGCGCACCTGCCCTGACCTGCGCTGGGGAGTTTCATCGGGGCGGAACTCCCCAGCCGAGGGGCGAAACTCACCAGGCGTCGGCCAGCGGTTGCGCGCCGCGATGCCCGGGTCGTGACCGATGCCCTGTCGGGCCGGCCTGTGTGCACGGGGTCGCCCGGTGGCCGGCCCCGGTCGCCGGGCCGCACGGGCATCGTGGGCCAGGATGGGCGGTACCGGGGTCGATCACCGCGACGCGGCTACCTAGTCCCGTGACTGGCAGTCATAGCCCCTGATGTCGTTGGAGTCCGCGAGCCGGCTCCCCACCTGGCATTCGAACTTTTGGACGGAATCTTGGACGAAGAACGGCTCGAGGATCTCCTTCGGCGGTCGCGGCTGACAGCCCAACGCGGTGAGTGCGGTGGTGGCCGGGTCATACCGGATGTAGTCCTGGCAGGTGTAGGTGGGCTCGGCCCGCGTCGTACGCGCGTCGGGCGTGGCCGAGGCGGTGGGCGTGATAGCCAGGAGCGCGACGAGCATTCCGGCTGCCATCAAGCCGGAGCCCGTCCGGCGGATCAAGTCTCGCTTGTTCACACTGTCCTCCGATATCGCGGTGATCAGTAGATGTGCATCCGGTCCCGGCGGCGAGGCCCACGAGGACGCACCCTGTATCCGGCCTCGCACCGCGGCTCCGGCCGGCTGGTTCGATGGTCATGCACTCGCCCCTTTCATGCGCATACGCACCGCCCAGGGCGCGGTCCGTTCACCCGAACGAGCCTGCCCTGTCGACGACAGCGCCGACGGATACGACCGGAATGACGGCCTCGCGCACGCGGAGCCGACAGACCGCCAGGTCCCAGCCGCTACAGCTACCGCGAGGAGCTGCGCGACGGCCTGGACGGCTACGTGATCCTCGGCGCCCACACCATCGACCCCCGACCCATCCTGAGCCCCCGCGAGCGGACCGCCCTGGCCGCCGCCGTCGCGCTGGCGGCCGCGATGCCCGCCACCGTGCTGCACGGGATCGAGCGGGACCTGCCGGCACTCGCCGAGGCACTGGACGAGGCGGTGGCCGCCGGCCGGGCCGCTGCCGAAGCCCGACGTGGTGCCAGAGCCTGGCCGGAGCCGGGAGAATGGTTCGGTGACCAGCTCCCAGCCGCGCGGCCTGCACTCCCTGATCCCCACCGCCCGCCAGGCCGCCACCCCGGGTGAGCGGGCCGCCGCCCAGATGCTCCACCTGCGCACCGCCACCATCCCGGTGCCGGTGCTGGCGGCGGCCGCCGAGCTGATCGGGTCGCACTTGGAGGATCCGGACCCGGTCACGCGGGAGGCCGCCGTCGACATCCACGCCCGCCTGGTCGCCGCCCTGGAGGACGCCGCGCCCGGCCGGTGAGTGTCCTCTGACAGACGGTCTTGACCGATTGACAATTGATCTCGATTGGCGACTGCGCTGTGGGGTGGGAGTTCGGTCGCCCTGCTGTCCTTCAGCCGGGCGGGTTCCGATACCTTGCCGCACGTGACCAAGAACCCTTCATCAACCTCCCCGCTCAGACAGTTGGCGGCCCATGTCGGCCTCGTCCACCCTCCCGGGGGAGAGCCGTTTCCCGGCGCACCCAGGAAGTCCCGCTTCGGGCCGGTCTCCCCGCGCCTCGACCAGGAGATAGAGGAGCTGCGGAACCGAGTCGCGGCGCTCGAAGAACTTATCCGGGCGCAAGCCGCCCAGCCTCCAGCTGGACAGGACTGAGCTGTCAAGATCGGGTGGCAATCGACCAAGATCACCTGCCAGAGGACAGTGAGCGCGTCCGCGCCACAGCTCGACACAGATGTTCCGTCTCAGGCGATCTGGTCCTGATCTCACATGATCTGGTCCGATTCGCTTGTCGTCTCAGGTGAGCTGGTCCGTGTGGTTGCCGTCCGGTGCAGCTGCAGCAGCCCGAGGCTTCCGCTGGTCAGTATGAGCCCGAAGAAGGTGAAGAGTCCGTCCGTCCGGATGAACCGCGCCTGCCAGTGGGAGTACTGGGCTGCTGAGACCGGCGTCCAAGCGGCGTCGTCAAGGTCCAAGGTCTTGACCTCGTACCGCGGGCCCGGCAGTGCTCGGGCGTCGCCTTTCGCCGCGCCCGCGGCGAATCCGCCGACCACCACGCCCACACACAGGATGCCGACAAGTCCGAAGCCCAGACGCACTCGGGCGCTGGGATACATAGCCCGCCAGACCGTCCGCTCCGTGGCGCGACGGACGGCTTCCTCCTGTGTCTTACGCCGTGGTCGGCCGATCGCCATGAGGAGAGACGCGAGCAGCCACGACCAGCAGGGGATGAGCATGACCCCCGCGACGTGTGACAGCTCGTCGTGGTCCAGCAGCACGCGATCCGAGGGCCACGACACCAGGCTGTCAACTGCTGCAAGGACAAGTAGCACCGCGCCAGCGGTTGCGGCGACCATATCGATGGCGGCGCAGGTACGCGACCGTATGCGCCATTGCTGCAACGGCTTCCGAAGACGGAGGTAGGCGTGGACGTCTTCGCACGGCTCCACCGAGCGTGGCAGCACGGGTTTGTCTGATGCGGACACACCGAGAGGCTACGGCTCTGCTGTCCTGACCAACAGACCAGATCGATTGAGACGATGCTCAGCATCCGCGCGGCCCAGACCAGATCAGTTGAGATTCCGAGTCGCCGACCGTCTCAGACGATCTGGTCGCCGCAAGTCACAGGCATGGCTGCAGACCAGATCGTTCGAGACGGGACAACAGATACAGGTACCGGAGCACCGTTCACCTGGGGAAACGCCCCCTTCGGGATACAACTGACACAGCCTGCCATGGTGCAAATCAGGGCAAGTCCGGCACGCTGAGGTGGTCGGGATACACCCCGGACACAGCCCAGGCCATGGACAAACAGGGCGAACAGGACAGCCGACACAGCCTGAACACACCCTGGATACAGGGTTGTGGCGGCGGGCAGGGGAGGGGTGTGGAAGACGAGCGGCGGCACCAGGAGCCGGCCGTCCCGGTCGGTGAGGCCGAGGCGCGGCGGCTGACCGGGGAGCTGCGCGCGGCGGTGGAGGAGGTGCGCTGCGCCGTGCTGGTGCTGGCGGCGCGGGTGCGGGCCGCGCACCGGGCGCGGGTGTGGACGTCGCTGGGCTATTCGTCGTGGGCGGCGTTCGCGGCCGGGGAGATCGGGGTGTCGAGGTCGACTGCCTACCGGTTGCTGGACCTGGCGGCCACAGCCGAGGCGATCGAGGACGTCGTCGGCCGGGAGGCCGGCTCCGAGCTGTCCCACGCGTGGGACACCGGTCTGGTGCTGCCGGTGCGGGCGGTGGTCGAGATCCGCGGGCGCCTGGCGGAGCTCGGGGACCTGGTCGCCGAGCACCTGGCCGAGGCCCGCACCGAGGCCGGCGGCGAGCTGGAGCCCGGCCGGATCGCGGAGGCGGTCGCGGAGGCGGTGGCCGAGCTGCGCGAGCGCCCCGACGTGCTGGCGGTCGAGCTGGAGACCACGCAGGGCCCGGACGGGTTCCCGGTCGAGGCGTGGCGGGTGCTGGTCGCCGAGGGCCGCGGCCTGGCGCAGCAGAAACTGGAGTCGGACCGCGAGCTCGGGCTGCTCGCCCTTCGGGTCGTGCCCGGGTACATCTGCGAGCGGGACGCCGAGGAGGTCCTGGACGTCCTCGGTGCGGAGATCGGCAGCAGCGCCGAGCATCTGCTCGCCTGCCGCCGCTACGCGCTGACCGGCGACACGCGCGCCGTCGAACAGCCCTGACGAACCGCAGGTCAGCGCCGGGGTCTTATAGTTCCGCTCCCTCATCGGAGAGGGAGTTGCTGCGCCAAAGGGCGGCGGGCAGCCGGCCGGGACCGCGGGGACGGGGGAGACCCGGGTCCCGGCCGTGGGAGGTTCGGCCGCGCGGGGTGCGGCCGCTCTGCTCAGCAGCCTGTGGGGACTGCCGTGCCGGGAATGCTAGACGTGTCCTCACGCCATGAACAGGGCTGTGACCTGGGCGTTTTCGGGCGCGGGCATGCCAGGCGCAGTAGGTGCCGGACCTGGTCGGCTGCGTCGTCCAGGACGTCGCCGCCTGGCTCGGCAAGGCCAGCCGCGTGCCTCGGCTGCTCGCCGCCCGCCCCTGACCGCGCCGGCGCGGCCGGCCGGGATCACGGGCCCGGGTACCCGGGCCTTGGATGGGCGCCGGCCACGGGGGCCGGACCTGGTCCACGCCATTCCCTTCGCACCCTCTTCGGATTCCGGTAGTGCGCATTTAAGCGGAAGTCCCGGCCGCCTTTCCGGTGGCCGGGACTGTATTTTTCTGTGGTCGGGTAGCCGGGTCACGGCACAGGGCTCCGGCAAAGTCGCGATTCGTCCGCTTTGTCTGACCTGCAGTGACGTCTCTCGCGGCGGCAGGTCCCAGCTCACGAGCCTCTGCATGGACTGAGGATCACAGGGGCAAAACGGACATTAAGTTAATTTGCCAGAGCCCTGACTCTACGGTCGAATCGCCTCTACGACGAAGCATTCATGCACACTCTCCGGGTAGCGAGAAAAGTGCGTCCCGGGTGGCTCAGAAAAGTACTTGGTTGATTCTGCGGACACCTCGACTATCTCTGAGAAGTTTGCCCGCGTGAGCAGCTCGGACACCATTGGCGCCGTGAGAATTGCCCTGTGCTCCCCCCATTGATGGCTCAATCGATTGACGGTTCGCAGTGCCAGAAGATCGTCTTCCGGGAACTGGTGCAGGCTGACCTCGAAGTTCAGGTGGCACCGCACTCGGTCATGGTCGGGTTCTCCACCATCCAGCAGAGAGGCGATCAGCAGCCCATCAGGGCAGACGATTCGGATCCTTCCGCTGGGCTTTAAAACTCGATGACAGTCGAGCAGAAGCGGGAAGATCTCATCGACATTCAGATGCTCTACGACATGTTCGGCCAGGACCTCGTCCACCGTTCCAGTCGCCATGGGAAGCGACTTCCGAAGGTCGGTCCGGTATATCGATGGCCCGGCCTGGAGGTCAAGGCCCAACCAGCCGTCAGGGACACTGTCGCCACAGCCGATCGAAATGCGCACGGGCGTCGTTGAGTTGTTCACCTGAAAACGCAGCCGAAGTTCATCATACGGATGCAAGAGTAAAGCATTCAGAACTTTGGACGCTGCAACTCCGAGCTCCGCGAGGCCATCGAGAAGCAGCTTGCGGTACCCTTTTGTGAACATTATTCAATCTCACCTCTTCATTGTGAGAGTGCAGCCGGACATGATCAGGAGGCCGCCGAGCACGATTTGCCAGGTCAGTCTGTCCTGGAGGACCATGACCGCCAGCAGGGCGGCAGTCAGGGGCTCCAGAAACGCAAGAACACTGGCCTGAACTGCAGAGACGTGTGAGATCGCTGCCGTGTAGAGGGCGCCGAAAAATGCCGTAATGACGACCCCGATGATCAGTAGGTATGCCATCTGCGACCAGGTCGTCGACCCGATGGACCCCCATGAGAGCGGGAGTAAGACAACAGCGGCGACGGCCGACTCGTAGAGGACCAAGGCCAGCACATCAACCGTTTTCGAGTACAACTTGAGCACTATGATGAACAAGCCATAGGTAAGGGCAGATACCAGGCAAACCGTGATGCCGTACGCACTGATTGCACCTCCGCCTCCGCCGCCCGAAGTGACCAGTAGTAAACCGACAAGAGAAGCGCATACGGCCACCCAAGACGCTGCTCCGACCTTCTCGCGAAGGATCATCGGGGCGAGGACGGCAACAAACACCGGCGTCGTATTTACGATCAGCACCGCAGTGATCAGGGAGGTCGATTTTATGGCCTCAAAGTAGGTGATCCAGTGCACGGCGACCAGTATTCCCAGCACCACGACGACACTGACGGATCCCACTATCCTCAAGACCTTCCAGCGCCTTTGCGCCAGAATCACTCCTCCGATCGCGAGCGTTGCAAATGTCACGCGCCAAAAAGCGATCACAGCTACCGGCAGGTCTAACTCTGCCACGAGCAGGCCGGTAAGCCCCGATGCACTTGTGCAGACAGCCAGCACAATCGGAGCGAATCGATCCGATACCCCGAGCCGCCCCCTAGTCGCTCGCATTCATCCCCCGATAAGGCGAGGCAATAGATCAGCGGCATACAATCCAGTAGCCGCCCGTATCCGAACATAGTTCACCCGCCGGGCCGATGCAAGAAGGTTCTTTAGGTCGATCTTCTAATCGCGCATCACAAACTACTGGGAAAACTTCTGCGCCATCCGCCTCACGCCCATCCGGTGGAGCACTCTCAGGTTGAGCGAGATGTCCCGGGTGACAGAGGGCGCAGCGACCTGAGCGATCCGCGCACGCCCTCACCTACCAGGGCTTCGGCGTAGTCGCGTGACGTCCGTTTTGTGATCACGCCAGGCCGAGGAGAGCGAGGGGCCGGGTGGCGTCGCGGGCGTTGCGGCGGAGCGCGGCCGCGATGTTGGTGACGCCGGCGAGCTTCAGGGTGCCGATGGCCAGGCCTCGATGTTTCACGGCAGCGGCCGGTTGATCTCATGCCTGTGATGTCGCGTTGGTCCGTTCCCGGGGCGGTGTCGGGTAGGACTGCGCGTCG
>NZ_JBVHLF010000160.1:0-7649 GCF_055559155.1 Kitasatospora sp. NPDC024654 | reverse complement strand
GCGGTTGCGGGTAGCCTTCCGCAGCCGGGAGTTCATCGACTCCACCATGTTCGTCGAGTAGACAACCCTCCTTATAGCGGGTGGGAACGCGAGGTAGGGCGTGAACTCGTTCCAGGCCGCCCGCCAGGTGCGAACCACGGCCGGATAGCGTTCACCCAGCTCGGAGGTGGCCAGCTCGCTCAGGGCCTGCTCGGCGGCCTGCTCGGTCGGCGCGGTGTAGATCGCCCGCAGGGCCGGGAGGGTCTTCATCTGCCGTATCGCGTCCGCGCGTTGGCGTACCGCGCTGCGGCGGGCCACCCGCAGGCTCCGCAGGGCTTCGACGCGGCCGTCGCGGTGCTTGGGCGTGCCGGTGCGGCGGGCCGCCAGGGCGGCCCTGGCGGCGGCTTCGGCGTCGACCGGGTCGGACTTGCCCTGCCAGCGGCGGGCCTTGCGGTCCGGACGGTCGATCTCCACCACGGTCACGTCCTGCTCACGCAGGTAGCGGGCCAGGCCGGCCCCGTAGGCGCCGGTGCCTTCCACGCCGACGAGCACCAGGGTCCCGAACGAGCGCAGCCAGGCCAGGAGCTTGGCGTAGCCCGCGGCGGTGGCCTCGAACTGCTGGGCACCCAAGGGACGGCCGGCGGAGTCGACGGCTGCCGCGGTGTGGGTGTCCTTGTGGGTGTCGACGCCACCGGTGATCTCGCGGGCCTGGTGTGCGATGGTGGACATCGCCGTCCTCTCCATTGATCCGGGTGGGGCGGCAGCCGCCGGCCCGGCGGGAGGACAGGATAGTGAAGGGGCCTCTGGCCAGGCTCTTATGAAGTCACGCAAGCCGGACCGGCGGATGCTCACGAGCGATTCCCGGACGAGGTCGACAGATCCGCTTGAAGACCCGAAGTCAGTCAGCCGTTGGGTCAGACCTGCCCGGGAACCGCTCACGAACATCATCACTGTCAGCTGTGGCTCGCCGGACGTCAGCTGATCACGGCCGAGGTGAAGCCGGAGGCCGCGGTCTACAGCGAGGTCTCGTTGGACCGGGAGACGTGTAGCGATCCGCCGGCTTCGCTCCCCATTAGGGGTCGGCGGGTAGCAGGACAAGAGGGCGGGCGGCTACGGCCGGTGACGGGACAACAGGCAGCGCTGCTGCACCGGGCAGCGGGACAACGTGCAGCAGCGCCTGGTGCAGCAGCACGTCCGGCCGCTGCCGCTGCACCACCGCTGCCCCGTGCGGCAGGTGCAGCGCCGCGCGGGCTGCTGCGCCAGGCGCGGCAGTGGGGAGTTTCGGGCCGGTCCGTAATCCGGTTCCTTGGTGGCCGCCCGGGCGGCCGGGAGTTTCGGACCGGTCCGAATTGGGCTGGGGTCTGGGTGATCGTCAAGGTTACGATCCGGGGCATGCAAAACGGATCGGTCCGAAATTCCGGCGCTGCTGACGTGTTGTTCGACGTGGTGGTCGGCGCGGTGTGCGAGCGGAAGGGGTGCGAGGAGATCGTGCCGCCGCCGGAGCCGGGCAGGCGCGGGCGCCGGGCGATCTACTGCTCGCCGAAGTGCAAGTCCGCGGCGGCCCGCGACAAGGCCAAGGACGACACCCTTGAGGGCGCGCGGGCGGAGGTGCTGCGGTGCGCGAAGGCGGCCGTGGACGCCGCCCGGGCGTTCCTGGACGCGGTGGACGACGATCCGGTGGCCGCGTACGAGGAGTTCTACACCGCGCACGCCTCGCTGGGCGCCCGGGCTCGGGAGGCCGCCAAGGACGTGCGGGACGAGGTCCGCTGGCCCGGCCTGACCGCGCCGGAGCGCGAGCTGCGCCGGGCCGAGGAGATGCTGATGCGCCCGGATGTCCTGGCCCGCGTCTCGCCGGCTGTCCTGGCCGCGTACCCGCACGAGGCGGCAGTTTCGGTTCGGTCCGAAAATCCCGCCCCGGCGGCGGCCCCGGCCGCGCCCGCTGTTTGGGCCCAGTCCGAAATGGCGCCCGCGCCGGTCGGGGCCGTGGCACCTGCTGTTTCGTCCCGGTCCGAAATTCGGGCGGAGGACTTCGAGGCGCTGCGCCGCTGCGCGTGCACGATCCCGACCGTGCGGTTCGGCGAGCCGGACCGCCTGGACGACCTGAGCCTGACGTTCGGCGAGGACTGGCTGCTGGCATTACTCGTATCAGCCGACACGTTGCCGTCGCGTATGAGCTGATCGGCTGACGTTATGCACGTTGATGGTGGCGCTGGCGTCGCACCGCGCCGTCGTGGCTTTTGATGTGGCCTAAAGCGCCCGGGCAGGCCATGGGTGGTTCCCTCTCCTCCTGCGGTCCTTGAAGTGAACCCGCCCGGTGTCGCGTTGCCCGTATCCCCTTCAGGAGAGTCCCGGTGCGACAGCCGACAACCTTCACCACCGGCCCCGCGCCGGTCACGCGTGCCGACAGTTCGCAGACGGCCCGGTCACACCGGCGGTGGACCGTGTCCGCCGTGGCCGCCTGCACCCTGCTGTCCTGCGCGACAGCCCTGCTCCCCCAGTACGCCATGGCCGCCGGGATGGAGCGGCCTGCCGGCCGGGAGGCCGGGCCCACGCCCACCCCGGGCGGTCAGGACCGCGAAAGCACCTCCCACCACGGAACCCGCCAAGGCGGCTCGTGCTCCACCACCGGCTCCACCACGACCTGCACTTTCACCACCGCCGGTGAAGGGGCCTTCACCGTCCCTGCGGGTGTATCCAGCGTCACCGTCAGCGCCACCGGCGCCTCCGGCGGCTCCGGCGGCCCCGGCTTCGGCAGCGTCCCCGGGGGTGCGGGCGCCACCGTCACCGGCGCCGTACTCGCGGTGGCCCCGGGCAGCACCCTGTACGCCGAGGTCGGCACCCCCGGCAGCCCCGGCACCCTCACCGGCGGCAGCACGAACCCCGGCGGCACCGGTGCGGGCAGCGGCGGCAACGGCGACAGCGCGGGCGGGGGCGGCGGCGGGGCGAGCGGAGTGCAGACCTGCTCCACCAGCTCCCCCTCCTGCACCTACACCGGCGACAGCAGCAGTGACCCGCGGCTGGTCGTCGCCGCCGGAGGCGGCGGCAGCAGCGTCGCGGGGGGTGGCACTGGAGCCGGGCCCGGCGGCGCCGCCGGAGGCGCCGGTGGCGCCGCCGGTGGCACGGGCGGCGGCTTCGGCAGCGCTGGCGGCGCCGGAGGCGGCGCCGGAGGCGGCGCTGGCGGCGCCGCGAGCGCCACGACCGCCGGTGGTGGTGGCGGCGGTGCCAATGGTGGTGATGGTGGTGGCGGTGGGGGCGGCGCCACCGGTGGGGGCGGCGGCCCCGGCGCCGCTAGCGGCGTTGCCGGTAGCGGCGGCAACGCCCTCGCTGACAGTGCCAGTGGTGGCGGGGGAGGTGGCTGGTTCGGTGGCGGCGCCGGCGGCGCCGGCGCCGGCGGCGGTGCGGGGTCGTCGTACGCCCCGGCCACCTCCGGCGCCTCGGCGGGGCCCGCGGCCCCAGGAGCCGCACCCGAAGTGGTGATCACCTACACGCTGCCGATGCCGACCATGACCGGCCGAGCGTTCGGGCTCTGGTCCACCGGCCGCATCTCGGTGGCGGCGACCCCGGACACCGGCCAGGTCGCCACCACGAAAGCCAGCAGCACCTCCCTCTGCACCGACCCGCGTCGCACCCTCGGCGGCATCACCGCGCGGAGCCTGTGCGCCGGCGTGGTCACCGCCCCCGCCACGAGCACCACACCCGCCACCTCGACCGCGACAGCCACGGCGAAGCAGATCACGATCGACGCCCCTGGACTGCCCCCCGTCCACCTCGGCTCGGCCCGCGCCGGCACCCGCACCACCTGCGCCGGCTCCAGCGGCCGCACCCGCATCACCTACCTGACCATCGGCCACACCAGGATCCGGATCTCCTCACCGCGCCCCAACACCACCATCCACCTGGATGGCATCACCCTCATCCTCAACGAGCAGGTTCCCGTCCCCGGCGGACTCACCGTCAACGCCGTCCACCTCAAAGCCCACGGGCTCGACACCATCGTCGCCTCCGCCACCAGCGACATCCACAACTGCGCCCCAGGCGCAGCGACCATTGGAGACCCCGGCGCACCGTAGACAGGTCACACCGGGCACCACACGCCGACCCCGGACCAGGCTACGTCCCACCAGCGTGTCGGCCGAACAATCACATGAGTCCGTGACAGGAGATCCGGCCGGGGCCCGACCCGGGGCCTCCGGCCAGGCCTCGCGGCCTGGCCCGGCCGGCCCCAGCAGTCGTCGTGCCGCTGCGGGCCGGCCGGGCGGGCGGGCCGCCAGCCGGCGGGGACGGCCCGTGCACGATCACGGTGAACACGGGGAAACGGTGTTCCCGCTGACGACCAGTGGTTCCCCCCGGGGCTCGCCAGACTGTGCAATCGCGTGGGGGCATACTGCCATCGAGACCACGGACGGGGAGGGCGGCTGGTTTGGCCTACAGAGCGCGGGGCGAGGCGGAGTTGCCCGACGGGCCGCAGCGCAAAGCGCTGCTGACCGCCGACCCGGTGACCGGAGAGGTGAAGGGCAGCATGTCCTTGAGGGCCGTGCTGGTGCAGTCCGGCCTGGCCGTCGCGAGCGGCCGGATCGGCGCGACGTACCTCACGCCCGCCGGGCTGAGGGTCCGCCAACTGCTGGCCGAGCCGCTGCCGAGTGAGCCGGACACCCCGGTCACGGGGGGCTTCGCGCCGACGCTTGGCGACGGCCCCGCGGGCGATCCGGCCCACGCCGCGGCGCGTGCCGCCGAGGTGGCGCGCGCCTGGGAAGGGCTGTTGGAGGGCAGGCGCGTGTCCGGCAACGCCGACGTGCCAGCACCCTGGGAGCAGGCTCGGCCGGTGTGGGCAGTCGCGCTCGCTCTCGAGGCCGCAGGGGTGCCGGCGTGTGCGATGGACCACCGCGGTCGCCGGGTGCGCACCGGCTACCGGGTTCTGCCCGGGTCCGCCGACCCGCAGGTGCGAGTGGAGTGGAGGGGGCCGGCTTCCTCCCCGGCCCGACAGGAGGCGCAGGAGCAGCTGAATCTCTGCGCGGCGCGCCTGGCCGAACGCGGCTGGGACTCGCTGCTTTACCTGGCTTCCGGCGGCCTGCGGTTTCTCCTTGCCACGCCGGTCACCTGACCCGGCGACGGCACCATCCGCGCGGCAAGCCGCATGCCCAGGTGGACCGGCCAGAGTGGCCGGTCCACCTGGGCTCCGCAAGCTGCCCGGTGCCGCAGCCGATCCGGTCGGTCGGGAGAGGGTTCCAGCTGTCGGGATCGGGCTGGCGCAACTCCGTCACGGCCACATCCTCCCCGGCGCCAATGGACTCCCGAGCCGTCCGGAGTGGCCCGCTTCCTAGGAGGTGCGGGTACGCCGGACGCCGCCGTGTTGCCCGAGCCGGTGTGCCAGGCGGAAGGCCTCGGCGAGAGGGCCACCGAAACCCGCTTCACCGCGCTGTACGAGCTGCTGACCGCCCATCCGGGCCTGGCCGCCCTGCGCGGCGGCCGCCCCTGGCTCGGCCCGCAGCTGCTGGAACGCCTGGGTCGGCGCGCTTCGCCAGCTCATCCACGCCGCCGACCCCGCCCGGCCCAGCCAGCACGTAGGACCAACCGGTGACCAGCACCCCCGCCACGACCCCGGCCCAGCAGGACCCGATGCTGCACGGCATCACCGCCTCCCAGCGCCTGATCTCCGCCCTCGCCCTCCACGACCTCAAGCTGCCGTCCGTCCGCGGCGGCCGCCCCATCCAGGACCGCGGCTTCGTGGAACTCGGCGGCTGCTCGGCCGGCCTGGCGGACGCCCTGGCCGCCGTGCTGGAAGCGGCCCACGAGGGGAAGTAGTCCAGCGTGGACGGCACCCTCGCCGCGCACCTCGGCCTCACCGCGGCAGCCGATCGCTTCCGTCCTCCTCCAGGCTGCTCCCACCACCGCGGCTGATCACGGATCCGGTGGCAGACCGGTGAGGTCAGGCAAGGCTGAGGGTGCGGTCGGCGACGCAGGCCAGGCGCTCGCTGAACTTCGCCTCGGCGTCATCGCTGACGTGAACCGCTGCGGGGCGACAAACGGGCGCTTTGCTGGGACGGATCTGGGACTGCTGTCCTAAGACTGTCTCACCCTGTTCTGCCTGGTGGGAGTGCTGGGCGGGGGCGCTGGGACAGGGCTGGGACATGCAGGCGGCTGCCGAGCAGGCGGGGCGTCCTCGATGGCGGCGAGCAGGCGGGCGTGGACGGCGACCGCGGCCTCGCGGGTAGCCGGGTCCGGGTCCTCCAGCTGCGCGGCGATCAGCGCGGCGGCCGCGGCGAGGACCGGCACCGGGACGGTCGCCGATCGCAGATGCAGGAGCTGGGCGGCCGCGAGCTCGCCAGGCGTCGCCTGGGCGCGGGCGTTCGGGATCAGGGCGCTGATGCCGCGGGGCAGGGCTGGGTGCTGGTTTCATTCTCCCGCGCGGCGGCCACCGGTGATCACCACGGTCGGTCGTCCGGCGGTCCGGCGGGAAGGACGCCGTGGTGGTGACTGGCGACGGCCTCCAGCAGCGCCTGGCGGGCCCGGCGCCAGCGGACGTCCTCGGTGCGGCCGGCGTCGGCGGCCCACTCCGGCAGCGGCCGATCCTGCGCGGCCGCTGCAAGCCGGCGTCCGAGCTCGCCGATCGCGTGCTGCCAGCGGGCCAGCTGCCCGTACAGGCCGCGCACTAGCTCGTCGACGGCACCGGCCGGATCGGTGCCGAAGACGCGGGCCTCGGCGAGGACGTCCTCGTCCAGGTCCTCGAAGGCCTCCCGCCACGGCTCGGCGGTCCGATCGAACTCCTCCAGCACGGCGCGCAGGGCGCCTTCGACGGCGGCCGGCGACCACGGCGGCGCAGTGCGGAGCGCCCGGACGGTGTCGGCCAGCACCCGGGCGGCGCCAGGCCCCAGCGCCCGGCGCCTGGTCGTGCTCACCCGGCCAAGCCGGTGGCCGTGGTGGCGGCGCGGCCGGCGGCGGTGGCGGCGTCGAGTTCGTTGGCGAGCCGGGTGAGCTCGCGCGGCAGGTCGCCGAGCACGCAGGTCGGCATGGCGGCTGCGAGCGCGCACACCGCGACCAGCGGGATCCGCTCGTCCGGCGCGAGGTCGGGCAGGGTGGCGGTGTGGGTGGCGCCGACACCGCGTCCAGGCCGTCCTGGCTGCAGCCGTGAAGGACGGCGCCGACATCAGCGTCACCGCGATCGCCCGCCGGGCCGGCGTCGACCGCACCTTCCTCTACCGCCACCGCGACCTCCTGGGCCAGGTCCGCGCCCAGGCTGCCGAGCCGCCAGCCGTCCCGGGCGGCCGTGGACCCATGGTCAGCCGGGCCTCTCTGCAGGCCGACCTCCTGGCGGCCGACGCCCGCACCGCCCGGCTCGCCGCCCAGGTCCGCAGCCTCGAAGCCCGCCTCGGTGAGGTGTTGGGCGAGCAGGTCTGGCGCGAGGTCGGCATCGGCGGCCCGGACGACACCGAGCAGCTCAAGGCGCGGATCACCACCCTCGAACAGCAGGTTGTCGATTTGGAGCTCAAGTTCCAGGACCAAGGCGACGAGCTGCACGCCGCCCGCACGACCATCCGGGAGCTCATGGCCCAGCTCAACCGAGATCCGGCCCGGCGGCAGGGCTGATGCGTTCTCAGCTCGTGAGACCGAGCAGGTCGAGCGCGTGATCGGCGTGTGACCGGTAGTGGTCGGTCGCGGCAGCGATGTTGGTC
>NZ_JBVHLF010000159.1:0-7967 GCF_055559155.1 Kitasatospora sp. NPDC024654 | reverse complement strand
CCGTCCGCCTACCCAGACACACCGCAACGGCGCCAACGGCCAGCA
Source organism: Kitasatospora sp. NPDC024654 (assembly GCF_055559155.1). Taxonomy (NCBI): domain Bacteria; kingdom Bacillati; phylum Actinomycetota; class Actinomycetes; order Kitasatosporales; family Streptomycetaceae; genus Kitasatospora; species Kitasatospora sp. NPDC024654. The sequence continues at coordinate 7,922 of NZ_JBVHLF010000159.1, read as the reverse complement.
CAGAGATCAACTGACCAGCCGTCGGCCACTACCTGCGGATTCGGGTCTGACCGTGCTGCAGAACGCTCGGGCCAGACTCCAGCGCAGCGTCCTTGCGCATGCGCAAGCCGGACCGTTGCGCGGCTGCGCATGCGCAACCCGGTGCCGCTGCGCATGCGCAACGCCATCGCACCAGCCGCTGCGCAGCCGGTCGCAGCGCTGCACGCTGCTGCCGGCCCGCCTGCGCGGCGCTGCGCCCCTTGGGGCCGGCCGGAGTCGGGTTTCCTGTCGCCCGGAAACAAGGCACCGCGGTGCCGGGACGCGCGGGGCGTAAGATCACCGCCATGGGTTTTCGGGCGCCGGGAAACGCGGTTGACGGTGAGACACCGGCGGGGCGGGTGTGCCGGGAGTGCGGGAAGCCGTTGGTGGTGAAGGCGACGGGTCGCCGCCCGCGGTACTGCGGGGAGTCGTGCGCGTCGAAGGCCTCGCGTCGGCGCCGGCAAGAGCGGCAGCACGCGGCCATCGCCAACGCCCTGGCCGCGTCCACCATCGACGTCCCCGCCGACGACAGGGTTGTTTCCCGGCGCCAGGAAAGGGTGGACGTCGACCTGCCGTCCGCGCAGGCGCTGATCGAGGCCGCCCGGGGCGCTGAACGCCTCGCCCTCCGGTTCCTCCAGCGCCTCGAACAGGTCCGCGCCGCGGGCGAGGACGGCGAGGACCCCCGCGCCAACGACGCCCTGGACGCACTGGAGCGCGCCCTGGATGCAGTGCGGCACCAGGTGCTGCGCCGCGCCCACGTGCTGCGCTACGAGATGGTGAGCGAGCGCCTGAAGCAGGCGGCCGCCGCGACGCCGGACGACCCAGAATCATCCCCCCATGACCCAGAATCATCCCCTCTTGTTTCCCGGCGCCAGGAAACAGGGGGTGGGGCCGGTGCCTCGCGCGGGGCATCGGTTGGTGAGGACGGCGCGTCGCGCCCGTCGAGGGCCGGCGGCTTGCTGATGCTCCCGCTGGTCCCGCCGCTTGAGCGCGGCCTGGGTGAGCCGACCAGCCGCTTCCCGCTGAATCCGTCGGCCCCGAGTGGGAACTCCTGGGATGGCGGGGGCTGACCTCCGTGCACCTGGTGACCTATCAGGGGCGGCCGGTGGGGTGGGTCGAGCGCCACGAACGGGACCTCGGCCGCTGGGTGGCCTTCACCGGGACCACGGTCGCCACCGACGCCCATACCGGTGAGGCACTGTGGCACAGGCATGCCGAGTCCGCCGCCCGCACCGTCGCCGCGGCGGTGCGCCGCGGCCGGGGCCGCCCGGCGGCCGGCCCCGAGGCTACCGGGCCGTAACGGCGCGGGTGCTTGGAGGGGCGGCTGCAGGGGTGGCTGGACCGGGGGCTGCAGGGGTGCACCGAGAGGTGGACCGAGAGGTGCAGCCCCTTGTCCGCCGGAATGCCCGTTCTCGCAGGTCAGAACCCGTGGGCAAGCCCCCAGGTCGCGCCGACACCTCTACCCACGCGATAGCCGTGGGAGAGGTCTTGGGCTTCGAGCCGGCTGGTGCGCCGGCATGACGACCTGACGCCGTGTCACGCGTAGGCTGCCTGCGTCTGCCGGTCCACCGGGACCGCCTCCAGCACTCCGAGGAGCCCCGCCCCGATGACCACCCGCCGCCCCCTCGGCCCCGGCCCCGAGCAGCAGCCGGCCCCGAGCAGCAGCCGGCCTCGACCGGGCAGTCGCGCCCCGGCCGCACCGCCGCCGAGCTGGCCGCCACCCCCGGCGCCCCCACCCCGGCCGGACCGATCCCGCCCCGGCCAACCGGCCGCCGCCCACTCACCCGACGCGAGGAACAGCCACCCATACCCAGGGCGTCAACCGCCGCCTCGACCGACCAGCACCGCCACGCGGCACTGCCGGCCGCCCCGAAGAAGGGCCTGTTTTTAACGGGTTCCGTCGGCCCCACCCTTCCGGGTTCCGTTGGCCCCACTTCTGCGCTGAACAGGGGAGGGCGGGAGGAAGGGGTGCGGAGTTTCAGGTTCGTTTGGCCCCACCCCTCGATCGGGTGAGGTTTCACCACTGACCGCCCGTTGGAGTGGTGGCGCGGGTGAGGAGCGTCGTTCGGCCGGTAGCGTGTGGTGAGCCCGCCCGGATCGCGCCCCCGACAGGATGCGTTCGGGCGGGCATCGTGTTGTCGGGGCTGTCAGTACTGGCTGCGAGGATGCCGGTCATGAGTGATCACTCCGCTGCCATCGCCGACTACTGGGACGCTGCCGCGTCGTCTTTCGATGACGAGCCCGATCACGGGCTGAGGGCGGAGCACACGCGCGCCGCGTGGGCCCGGCTGCTGGAGGCGTGGGTGCCGCCAGGTCCGGTTGACGTCCTCGACGTCGGGTGCGGAACCGGTTCGCTGTCCCTGCTGCTGGCGAACACCGGCCATCGTGTGACCGGTGTGGACCTGGCGCCGAGGATGATCGAGCAGGCTCGCGAGAAGCTGGCGGCCGCCGACCTGTCAGGCCGTTTCCTGGTGGGTGATGCAGCGGTGCCGCCGACCGGCGACCAGACCTTCGACGTCGTGATGTCGCGTCATCTCGTGTGGACACTGCCTGATCCTGAGAACGCGCTGTGTGAATGGGTGAACCGGCTTCGGCCCGGTGGTCGGCTGGTGCTGGTCGAGGGCCGGTGGCGCGAGTCGGGGCAGAGCGGGGTGCCGTATGTGGCCGGGGCGGAGCTCTTGCGGTGGAGCGGCGGAGTCGGCGCGGATGATCTGGCAGCCGTCGTGCGGCCTCTCGTGGCCGACGTGCGGATTGAATCGCTCAGTGGGGACGCGGACCTGTGGGGCGGTCCGGTAACCGACGAACGGTATGCCCTGATCGCCCGGGTCTGATCTGTGCCGGGTGGGCGCCGGATGATGGCGCCCACCCGCGAGGCGGTGTGCCGGACGGTCAGGTCAAGGTGTCGGCTTGATGTTCCAGCGAACAGATGATCCAGTCGATCGCGGTATCGAAGCCGTAATGGTCGTTCACCGCTTGGTCGACGTGCTCGTCGGCCGAGGTGAAGAAGTCGGCCAGGCCGCGGAGGAAGTCGGCGAGCTGGGCCGGTTCGCCGGGGCCTGTGCCGGTCATGCGGCGGCGGCCTTGCGCTTGGCGGTGGTGCTGGCCAGCCGGAAGGACTCGGTGCCGGTCTCGATGATGTGGGCCTCGAAAGTGAGCCGATCGACGATGGCCTGGCAGAGCCGCTTGTCGGTGAAGGTCTCGTCCCACTCGACGAACGGCCTGTTCGAGGCGATCGCGATCGCGTGCCGTTCCTCGCGCTCGGTGAAAATCTGGAACAGCAGTTCCGCGCCATGGCGGTCCAGCTTGACGTAGCCAAGCTCATCAAGGCAGAGAAGGTCAACGCGCCCGTACTTCTTGATCGTGCGGCCGAGTTGCTTGTCGTCGGCGGCCTCAGCGAGTTCGTTGACCAGGTTCGCCGTGGTCGTGTAGCGGACCCGGCCGCCGGCCTCGGCGATCGCGGTTCCGATCCCGATCAGCAAGTGCGACTTGCCGGTCCCGGAGTCCCCGATCAGGCAGAGAGGCTGGCCCGAGTTGACCCAGCCCATCTTGGTGAGGGTGTTCACGACCGCCGGCGAGACGTTCGGGTTCTTCTCGAACTTGAAGTCCTCGATCCGCTTGGCGCGGGGGAAGCCCGCCTCCTTGACCCGGCGGGCCTTGCGCCGCTCGTCGCGGTCCTCGCACTCGCTCTCCAGCAGCTCGGCCAGGAAGTCGGCGTAGGAGGCGTGCTCGCGCACAGCCTGATCGGCGAACTCCTCCCAGCGGCCCCGGACGGTGGTCAGCCCCAGCATCCGGCAGGCCTGGTCGATGACGACCGTGGGATCGGCCTGCCGCTGTCCGGGCAGGCCGGAGGAAGCCCAGGACCCTCGCGACGACGGGGCCTGGGTGGTGCTCTGCGTCATGCTGAGCCTTTCGAGGTGAGGGAAAGCAGCTGGCCGTAGGCGGCCAGCGACGGCGCCGGACGGGTGTCCGGCGGCAGGTCGGGACGCTTGGCGGGCAGGGAGATCACCCGTGCCGCCACGATGTCCTCCCCGTCCTCCGGTTCGACCGGGACGGGCGACGCGATGACCACCGGCGGCGGGCCGCCGGCCGCCGCGAGCGCCTTGCGGGCCTCGATCGCCACCAGGTCCGGGGCGGTCGAGCCGGCGTCCAGGACAGCGGTCATGCCCGCGACGATGGCCTCGGCGGGAAGGCGGCGGTGCAGCAGCAGGACCTCGATCAGCGCCCGGGTGCCAGCCTGCGAGCCGTGCGCCTCGCGGGCGGCGGCCCAGAACACGTCGTGGACCGCGGTGAAGGACCCGTCCGCGCGGGCCGCGGCCAGACCGGTGGAGTTCTCCAGCGCGCCCGGCTTGGCCCGCAGGATCTCCAGGTAGTGGTCCAGCAGGTCCCGGTAGCCCCAGCGGCCGGCCAGCCGCGGGTGGCGGGCCACGACCTTGTGCCGGTCGAAGACGATCACTTCGTCCGCCCGCAGCGACACCCGCACGTGGCGGCCGATGAACCGTGCCGGAACCGAGTACTGGTTCTGGCGGATCGTCACCCGCGAGGTCTTGCTGACCTTCGGGTGCGAGGTCAGCCCGATGTCGAACTCGTCCAGCGGCAGGGGCCGCAGCAGCGGCTGTTCCTCACGGAAGTCGAAGCCGACCGAGGTTGGGCGGTTGTCGATGTGCCGGGCGTCCTCGGCGGCCTCGATTTGCTCGATCCGCTCGTTCAGCTCGGCCAGATCGTCGACCTCTGGGACCGGGACCAGGTGGTTTCGCCGGAACCTGCCGCCCTCATGCTCGACCCCGCCCTTCTCGTGGGCGCCGTCCTTGCCCGGGAGGCAGTAGAACGCGTCGAAACCGGCCCAGGAGCGGAAGGCCACCCATCGCTGGGACTCCACCCGTGAGCGGCCGAAGCACACCGTCTGGACCGCCGGCTTCAGGTTGTCGTAGCGGATGTGACGGGTCGGAACCCCGCCCAGGATCCGGAAGGCGTCCAGGTGCCCCTGCATGAACGCCTCCTGGCTCTGCGAGGAGAACACACTTCTCTGCACTTTCGAGGGTGCCTGTGCGGATCCTGGTCAGAGCGCGATCGGGAGCTCCTCGATCCAGCAGTCGACTGACTTCGCGGTGATCACGGCTTGGGCGTCCTCGGCGTCGGCTCTGGTCAGAAAGACGCCCGCTCCGGTGACGTCGGGTCCGTCGGGGCGGATCACCCGTGTCATGACGACGTAGACGCGGCGGTGACGCTCACGTCGGATCGTAGGGTTCTCTTCAGCCAACAGTGCGTCAATGAGTTCCTGGGCTGAGGCGATGTTGAGGCCAGCGTCGATCCCGGAGAGCGGCTGGCTGGGCCAGATCGGCCTGTCGGGGTAGAAGTTGTTGAAGAAGCTTTGGCGCGTTCGGCCGAGCACCCCTTCGGTCCAGCCGACGGCCATGGCGACCACATAGTCAGACTCGCCCTGGCTTTCCAGAACGAAGACGCGATCGTCCCGGCGAAGGGCCATGCTGGCGTGGTCGGCCTTGACCTGCTCGCTCTCGGCCTCGGTCGCGCATCTGATCGCCAGGCCGCGGTAGTCGTCACGGATCTTCACCACGGCGGCGGGCTTGAAGAGCAGGTCAATCGTTGTCTCGGGCTCGCCGGGTTCGTTGGGTTGGCCGAGGCTACGCATCAGGAGCTGGCCGTGGCTCGCCGTGTAGGCCAAGAGGTGGAACCTGCGCTCGCTGCGAAAGAACTCCTTGCCGGGGATGAGCTGGTGATCGCGGTCGAGCCAGGTGCTGTCCGTCATGGGCATACGATCTCTGTCCCGCCCGCCCTGGTCAATGTGATTGTTCAGCTGAGGGAGCTGGCTCCGTTCTCTCCCTGCCCTGCTTGTGCCCGTAGGCATTCGGCCTGCTGCTTCTTGACCGCGATGTGCCGCAGGCTCTCCTGCAGGCCGGCGACTTCGCCGAGCCACTGCATCCGCTGGGCCTCCCCGAGGCGCTGGCGCGTGTTGATCTCGATCGCCAGCAGCCGAGGTTCCTGGGCCAAGTCGAGGCGGAGCATAGGGCACCTGACACAGGCGTTTTCATGCTGGCAAGGTGTCCCATAGGGCCGGTCGCAGGTGCCGAGGGCGACCTTGCGGAGGCTGAAGTGGTCACGGAAGTCCTGCCACTCGGTGTCGCTGGGCTCGCGGTACTCCTCGCTGGGACGGTGGGTCCGGCGCTGGTCGACGAACTGCCGGTAGTGGCGGATGACCTCCTCGGGATAGACCGCTAATGGTGGAGTCGGGTATTGGAACTCTCCGAATGCCTCGGCCCCGAGGTTATCGTGGGTTGCTGTAAGCCGTAAGGGTTGTAAGGCATGCGGTTGTACGCTGGTCCCCGTCGCTGCGGTTTTCACTCCGCAGCTCAGTCGGCGGGTGCGCAGGCCCTCTGACCAGGGCGGCAAAGAGTTTCGATCGAGACTCTTCGTCAGACAGATGTCCAAACCTGCGAGCGGGCTGCCCTCATGCCTTACAGCGCCCCATGGCCTCTGAGCTGCGCTTTTGGCTACTCAACCCCAGATAACGGACGCAGGCGGTGGCCGAGTTGAAGCAGAAGATGAGCGAGGCAGCGTAAAATCTGTCTTCGCACCGCATCGGTTCAGTCTGTGTCGGCCAGCCACTGGTCGATGAGCGCCTTGCCAATCGAATCGACCCGGTACGGGCCGCCGAGAGCAGCGTCCGCCAGCCGCGCGCGCAGTTCCGCGGCCGTGAACCAGCGTGCCTCCACCACTTCCACGTTGTCCACATCGATCGCGTCGGAAAGGGCCTCGGCGCGAAACCCGATCATCACCCCGGCCGGGAACGGCCACCCCTGGGAACCCTGGTAGGTCACCGCACCCACGGTGACGCCGGCTTCCTCCCGCACCTCGCGGCGCACCGTGTCCTCGAAGCTCTCGCCGATCTCGACGAACCCGGCTAGGGTGCTGAAGCGGTTCGGGCCGGATGCCGCATGGCGGCCGAGCAGGCAGCGCCGGGGCGTGCCCGGAAGCTCGACTAGCACGATCACGGCCGGTTCGATCCGCGGGAACAGCAGCTTCCCACAGTTCTGGCAGGTCCGCAGGTGGCCACCATTGCAGGACCGGGCCGGGCCCCCACAGGCGCCACAAAACCGCTGATTGCGGTTCCAGTGCAGAATTCCCCGCGCGTACGCCAGCAGACCCGCTTCGTCCGGCGTGATGGTGGGAACCATCGCCCGCACGTCCAGCATCCTGTCCGCGCCGGCCAGCTCGACGGCGCTCACCCGTTCGAGCCCGGACACATCAGCCGCGAACACCGCCCTCTCGCCTTCGAGGCCGAGCAGCACCCGGTCGCCGGCCGCGACGAGGATGTCCCTCGCCTGGGCCAAGGGCAGCCGCAACGGCGTTTCGTTTCGCACCAGGCACTGGTCCTGCCACAGGGGAATGACCTGGGTACTGGCCCTGGTCAGCAGTGCCTCGATCCAGTCCGAGTCTCCCCGCCGATCAACGACACGGTCGAGCCCCAACCCGCTGTAGTACACCGCTCCTCCTGGATCACAGTGTCTGCCTGTCCTCGACACTAGCGGATACGTCCGCCGACACCCTCCGCAGCTAGAACTTGCCTAACATGCCTTACCGGATCAGATCTGGGATGAACTGGCTCGATGGCTTGACAACACTAGATAACCACCGTCACATCCCGCGGTCAGGTCCGTGCCAGGGAACGGGGCGATCGTCCGGACTCACGGGCAGGTGTTCGAGATTGACCGGACCGGGGTAGAAATACGTTCCATTGGGATGGATGACTTCCTCGCCAATGAGGTGCCGGTAGAGCCACTCGGCGAAGCTCATGATGGCGTCCCGCCGACTGGTGTAGCCGATCACGGGTGAGGTGTGCGCGGGTTCGCTCCTGGGGCGCACACCCGCGAGGGACTCACGCTCCCTGA
>NZ_JBVHLF010000158.1:0-8049 GCF_055559155.1 Kitasatospora sp. NPDC024654 | reverse complement strand
GCCTCGCCCTTGAGCGCCGGCCCACCCCACTGAGCAGGGCACCTCACCCAGACCTCATCGCGAATCGGGCATCACGGCGCGAACCGCACTCTCACTGGCGCCACGAAGCCCTCCGCGCTGCAAAGGCCAGCGAGGCCAGCCCGGCCAGCGAGAGGCGACCGCGGCGTCGTAGGCGGTGGAGCTGCCAGCTCGCACGTGGAGGGTAGCGAGAGCAGCCGACAGGGCTTGCGTGCGCCGACGGCTTTCAGGGCGGTGTGATGGGGGCCCTGCTCGCTGGTACGCACCGCTTGGCGATCGCCAACTCGGAATCGGATGGCGGTGCATATTGGGCACTGGGGGTGGGTGCTGGGCAAGGCGAGGAGGTGACGGCGATGGCCAGGCCGCTCTGGACGGGTGTGCTGAGCTTCGGGTTGGTGACCGTGCCCATCGCCCTTTACCCGGCGACGGAGTCCCACAGCGTCGCCTTCCGGCAGATCCAGCGCGGCACCGCCGACCGGGTCCGCAACAAGCGGGTGAACGAGCGCACCGGCGACGAGGTCGAGTACGCCGACATCGTCAAGGGCTACGAGCTCACCGAGGGCGAGTACGTGATCGTCGAGCCCGACGAACTGGAGCGGATCTCACCCGGACGGTCCAAGACCATCGAGATCATCGGCTTCGTCGACCTCGACCAGGTGGAGCCGATCTACTACGACACCACCTACTACCTCGGCCCGCGCGCCAAGGAGTACGCCAAGGTGTACCTGCTCCTGGTGAAGGCCTTGGCGAAGGCCGACAAGGCCGGCCTGGCGCTGTTCTCCATGCGCGGCAAGGAGTACCTCACCGCCGTGACCGCCGAAGACGGGATCCTGACCGCCCACACGATGCACTTCGCCGACGAGGTCCGCGACCCCCGCCGCGAGGTCGACAACCTCCCCGCCGACGACACCACCGTCTCCGACCGGGAACTGTCCGCCGCCGAACAGCTCATCGACATGCTCGCCATCGACTGGAACCCCGCGGACTACCACGACACCTACGCGGAGAAGGTCCGTGAACTCGTCGAGGCCAAGGCCGCCGGCAAGGAGATCGCCGTCTCCGAAGGCCCGGCCGAGGCCACCAACGTGGTCGACCTGATGGCCGTGCTGGAACGCAGCCTGCAGACCGCCGGCAGCACGGGCGGCCGCGACGAGGACCAGCCCGCGCAGCCCACGGCCAGGGGGAAGGGCGGCCAGACCCGGACACCGAAGACCACCGCCCGGACCCCCAAGGCCACCAGCGCGAAGAAGAGCACCTCCCGCCAGCAACCGGCGGCGAAGGCCCCCGCGGCCCGCAAGAGCACCAGCACCGTGAAGAAGAAAGAGGACCTGGGCGCGCTCACCAAGGCCGAGCTGTACAAGCGGGCCACCGACCTCAACATCCCCCACCGCAGCGCCATGACCCGCGACCAACTCCAAAACGCCATCGAACACGCCCCCGCCGCCAAGCGCCGACACCTGCACAGCGCGTGAACAGGCGGTGCCGAACAGCAGGTTTCCACTCATCCGGCCCCCGGGCGAGCGGCGGCTTCCCGGGTCTTCCGGCGGGCGGGGGGGGACTGGGTGGATCCGTGCCCGGGCCGCAGCGAGGGCATTATCGCGCTCTTCGACGGCGGGGTGCTGGCGCCCGCCCCTGCGCGACTGACGCGCTCTCCCAGGCGTGCCTCTACGAACGGGCCGATGGAGTGGGCGTGGTGACCGGGGTCCAGCCCTGGTTGGTGTCGATGGTGGTGAGGGGGGCGACGGCGGTGCCGCCGGCGGTGCCGAAACTTGCGCAGGTGGGGACGGCGGTGTCGACGGTGACGATCGGGTTCCGGAGGCTGGTGTCGAGTTTGTTGAACAGCAGCAGGGTGCCGCCGCTGTCCTGGGTCGGGTCGCCTGGTTCGACGCCCACGCTCTGGCGCCAGCGCCAGGCTCCCCAGGTGATGGTGGTGTCGATGGTGACAGGGTGTGCGGTGGGCTGGGCGAGTAGGACGTAGACCTGTCCCATGTAGGCGTGGTCGTACTGGTACGCCCACCGGGTGCGGGCGTCGCAGCCAGAGCCGGCGGGCGGCCAGGGCGCCGGCGAGAGCGGCGGGACGATGACGACGGAGGGCGCGGGATGCGGGGCGGGGGCGGCCGAGGCGTGCGAGCTGGGCAGGTTCATGCCCGTTACCAGACCGACTGCCAGCCCGACGGCCAGGGCCACGACGGTCCTGACGCCGTTCACCGGCCGCCAGGGTAGCGGGCGCGGTTGCGAGGCCGCGGGCGCGGCGGTCGCCGGGGCGCCCGCGGTGGCCGGGGTGCCTGCGGGAATGGGCCGCGACGGGAGAGAGCGGTTGGTGGACGGCGGCGGCCCGGGATTCTCCGTCAGGGCGCTGTGGACCCGCTCCCACCGCTCCAGCCAGGCGTCGGTGTCCGTCTCGCCGCACGCCTGCACGAACGCCAGGACGGTCGGCCAGCTCGGGAACTTCACGCCCCCGGCCGCCTCGGACAGGACCGAGACCGAGCGGTGCGCCCGCCTGCTCATGGTCGCGAAGGTGGGGCTTCCGGCCCGCTCGCGCAGGGCTCGTAGCTGCAGGGCGAACTCGGCCACCGGGCCCGCGGCCGGATCGAGCGTGCGTTGTTTGCGGCCCACGTTGACTTCTCCCCCTGGTAGCGGCTCTGGAATTGATTGTCCGCCCGTACACCCGCCGATGGCCTGGGTAGTGCGTTTTCCGTGGTTGATTGTCCGAGACCAGCCGGTGTTGGTTCCGGGCGCCACAGCCCCCACTGTGGTTGCCAACCAGGCGGCTTCCCCTCTTCCGGCGAGCAGGGGGGACACCATCAGCTACGTCTGCGGCCCCTGACACCCGCCCGGCCGGTCCAAGCCCCATCCATCGATCAGCTCAGTTCATCAGAAGGAGAGTCGTGAAGCAGCTGTCCACCTTCCTGGCCAAAGCGGCGTTCGGAGTCCTGGCGGTCGCGGCCGTGCTCGCCTCGGCCGCCGCGCCCGCGATCGCATCGCCCACCCACGTGGCCGTGCAGCCGACGTGCAACGTGGAGGATTGCGGCGGCACGGCGCCGACCGTTCCGCAGCCGGCCGGCTCCAGGCCCTGGAACGGGTCGTCGAGGCCCAATCCACCGCGTTGGCGCCGGCTTGCTCGGCCTGCGCCACCAGCTGGTCGGCGGCGTTCTCGGTGAACGGCGTGAGCACTCGGGCGAAGGGGCGCTTCCAGGAGATCCCGGCCGCCGGTAACGGCGGCTCGGTCGGCGCTGCGGCGAGGGCGTGCTCGACGGCGAAAGCGTGCTCGACGGCCGCTGATGTCGCCGCTTGAAGTCCCTCCGGGGCAGCGGTGACTGTCGTCATGGATCGACGGTGCGCCGAGCCACCCGAACGGGTGGCTACAGATGCGGCGGTGCCCCCATGAGCGTCGCTCACAGCTCGCCGCAGCTTCTCGCTGTGCGGCGGGCGTACAACGGATTTTGAGTCGGTGGGCTCCCCGCGTCGAAAGTGGAAGGTTTTAGGAACCAGCGGTCGGCCGAGGGCAACCACGGTTGACGACGACATCGTGACGGGTGGCGTCGTGGGCCTGTTCCGGCGTGTCACCTGGGCGGACGGGATCGTCTGCGGAGTCGATGGCCGAAAGGGCGGAAGGTATGCGAGCAAGCAGCTACACGATCTACGTTGATCTGCCGGGCAATACCGAGGATCTCTTACTCATACACGGCTACACCGGCGCCCACGACAAGGTCTCTCGACGAGTCGCCACGTATCTACGGTCTCTGGAAGTGGGGCGTCCGCCCAGGCCGCTTTACGGGGACTGGAGTCCCGAGCCCCCCGTCGAGGGCGAGGTGGCGGCCCCGGCACCACAGACCCTGGAGCGGCTGCGCCAGCGCGGGTATCTGACCGACCTGACAGTACAGGAGGAAGTCGACCACTTCGCTCGGATCGCGACTCTGGCGCACCAGGCCAGGACCAGACTCAGCTACATCTTCATGCCGACGTATGACTGCAACCTGCGGTGCAGTTACTGCTTCCAGGATCACATGCGCACCGACGCGCGGTTCAGCCGACTGCTGCGCAAGATGTCACCGCAGACCGTGGACCGCATCTTCGCATCGTTCGCCCACATCGAGTCCCGGCACGACAGGCCAGTGGGGCCGCAGAGCCGCGCTCAGATGGGTTTCTTCGGCGGTGAACCGCTATTGGCCGAGAACCGCGACATCGTCGAGTACATCATCAACAAGGCACAGTCGGAAGGCGAGACCACCTTCTGGGCGATCACCAATGCCACCGATCTCGAGCACTACCGTGACTTGCTACGCCCGGAGCAACTGAACCAATTGCAGATCACGCTGGACGGCCCACCGGTCGAGCATGACCAACGCCGTGTCTACGCCGACGGCAGCGGTTCGTTCGCCCGGATCGCACGTAACCTGACAATGGCGCTGGACCAGGGCGTGCAGGTCTCCGTGCGGATGAACATCGACCGCAACAATATCGAGACCCTGCCGACCCTGGCCGAAGAGATCACCGCGCAGGGCTGGGACCAGTATCCGACGTTCTCCGCCTACACGGCAGTGATCGAGGCGGCCAACGACAAGACAGACCGAAAAACCACGTTCGGCACATGGGAGCTCGGCCAGGAGCTGACTCGACTCAGGCAGGACCACCCCTCGATGGCGGTGATCAACCGCCCGGACGACCAGCTCAGCCAGCGCATCCAGGCGATCTTCCAGACCCGCTCCGCGCCTTCGATGAACGCAGCCTTCTGCGGCGCGCATTCGGGAATGTACTTGTTCGATGCCCTTGGTGACATCTACACCTGCTGGGAGCGCACCGGCGACGCCAACATCCGCGTCGGCCATCTGGACGAGAGCGGCGTCCCCACCTTCAACGAGTTCGCGGCCACCTGGCAGAGCCGCAACGTGAGCACCAACCGCGTCTGCCGGCAGTGCCGTTACGCGCTGTCCTGCGGTGGGGGCTGCGCTGTACTGGCCGAGGGCCAGAACGGCGAGTTCTTCAGCAATCACTGCGACGGCTACGCCAACCGATTCCGCGCCAGTGCCGCCGAGGCGTACGAACGCCTCCAGCGTCGTGAACTGCCCGTGCTGTCCACCGGACCCGGCTGCGGCCACTGATCCCCCTCGGTCACGCACCGAGGGCCACCCCCCAACCCCTTGAGAGAGGAGGACAGTCATGCAGGAACCATTCGACCAGGGAGAACTCCCGGAGATCACCAGCCTGAACGACGACGACCTCGGAGTCGAGCAGCTGGACCAGCGGCTTGAGCTGATGGCAGCCCTATCGCCGGGCGGACCAGACGACCCGCCGCCGTGCCCGCACCTGACTTCGTGCGGAACGTACAACTAGCACCACCAGCGTGAGGCTGGCGACCTGGCAGTCCAGCCAGGTCGTCAGCCTCACGGCCGACCGGCAGCTCACACCAGAGAGGGGAATTGGCCTCATGGCACTTCAAGAGCGCCGGGTTACCGAACCGTCCAGCTACGTGTGGCCCTGCTCGAACGGCATCCATGTGCGGCTGTCAGCCAGCGCCTACTCGCTACTCAAACAGATGGAATCCGGGGCCAGCCCCGCACAAATCGCGCGACAACTTCAGGCACGCGGCCAACAGGTCACCGCCGACGACGTCCGCGCGGCCCACGACCGGCTTCGGGCGCAGATCAGTGAGATCGAAGACCGCAAAGTTCCTGTACCGACGGGATTCTGGCTGCGCATCACCCTCCTGCCAACCGCCCTGGTCGGCCGACTGGCGCGACCGCTGTCGTACGCCTACCGCCCGCTGCCAGCAGCCGTGCTGCTCATCGGGAGCGCCGTAACGCTGTCCGTCCTGCTGCGCTTCACCGCAGCAGTCCACATCGCGGCAGCGGACTACTGGACGGGATACGCGGTCTTCTTGACGATCCTGCTCTGTCACGAACTAGGGCACGCCAGTGCGTGCTCCCGGTTCGGCGCCACACCCAGCCGGATCGGGATCGCCGCGTACTGGATGTTCCCGGCCTTCTTCTCCGACGTCACGGCCGCCTGGGGACTGCGGCGTTGGCAGCGTGTCATAGTCGATGTCGGAGGCGCTTACTTCCAGACCTGCGCGACGGCCGGCTGCGCAGTCGTCTACATGATCACCGGCTGGACGCCACTACACGTCGCCGCACTGACGAGCATTTACAGCCTGCCCATCGTGCTCAACCCGTTCTTCAGATTTGACGGGTACTGGGTGCTCAGCGATGTGCTCGACACACCCCGCCCTGGCCGACTGGTGCGACAGCTGGCGGGCAACGTTGTCGCCAGGCTCCGCCGTCGCCATTCTCGACCGCTCCCCGGGCCGCCTTGGGTCACCGCCGCCGTCGGCCTGTACGGTCTTGCCGCTGTCGTCTACTGGGCCTATTTCGCTTACGCGTTCATCCCCGTCGTGATCACATACCTTGCGGCCTATCCCCACTCGACCCACCTGCTACTGGCCCAATTCGCCAGTGCCCACCATCAACTGCCGTCCGAGCACGTGCTGGCCTGGCTGAACCAGACCTTCGCCGTCGCCGCGGCACTCCTGGTGCTTCGGCGGCCCCTGCGGCCGATCATGCGGTTCATTCGGCGCTGCCGCCTCCGCAGCGCCGATACTCTCGCACCCTCCTCCCGCATCGCCCGCCCCTCGGACCTCCGAGTGGAGGGGGACCGGTGAGAGTCCTACTGTGTCCCATGAGCGATCCGGGCTTCCTCTTCCCGGCGATCGCGGTGGGGCGGGAGCTTCAGCGCCGCCGCCACTGCGTCACCCTGGTCGGCCGCCCATCGGCGGCCGGATTCGCGGCCATTGCGGGCCTGGACTTCCGCCCGGCCACTGGCGACACGCCGGACGAGGCGTTCAGCAGTGCCCGCTGGTTCCTCGACGGTGCGGCGCAGTATCGGGCCGTGATCAGTGCCGCTCGAAGCGCCCGCTTCGACGTGGTGGTCACCTCGGTGCTCTGCCACGGCTCCCTTCTGGCTGCTGAGACTCTGGGCCTGCCAGTGGTCGTGATCGGGCTAGCCGCCCACTTGTGGCCGTACGCGAGCGGCGCCGAGGCCGAGCCACCGTTGAGGCGCGAGTGGCGACTGCGGGACATGCTCGATCGCTACCTGCGGCTGCGCGAAGAACTCGACCTGGTCGCCCGCGACGGCCGTGCCGCCGGCCGCGCACTGCTTGGAGACAGATTCCTGCTCCGTGGCCTCCCTGAGCTGGAGTTCCCTGAGGCTGTCCTTCCCGAAGGCATCCACCACGTCGGTCCGTGCTGGTGGGAGCCTCCGGCTACGGAGTCGGCCCTAGCCGATCTTGACCGCTGCATGGCCAAGAGCGGAAAACCCGCCGTCTACGTGCACCTGGGGCGTACCTTCGGCGGTGAGGGCCTTTGGCCACAGCTGATGCGCCTGTTCACGGACACGCCCTGGCAGGCCGTGGTCGAGTTGGGCCGCACCACAACTCCGGTTCCCGCACCAGCCCACCCGGACCTTCACATCGTCCGCAGACCGTGGATGGGACCGCTGATCGACCGAACCAACCTAGAAGTTCACTGAAAATCAGCGGTTCTGGCTCTGCGTCACTCGGTGTGGGGCCAGACTGCTGGTGTGCAGGGACAGTGGGATGGGGAACTGGTCGGGCTGGATGTGTGGGAGACCTGCCGGGAGCTGATCCCGGCAGGCAGTGTGTTCGCGTTCCTGGCCGAGCACCGGGAGACGCTGTTCCCGGGGTCGATGTTCGCGGACATGTATCCGTCGGCGAACGGGCGGCCGAGCATGCCACCGCAGGTCCTGGCCGCCACGATCGTGCTGCAGAGCCTGCACGGACTGTCGGACTTCGACACGGTCCAGGAGCTGCGCTGCGATCTGCGGTGGAAGGCCGCCTGCGGGCTCGGCCTCAACGACACCGCATTCGACCCGTCGCTGCTGACCTACTTCCGCCGACGCCTGCAACGCTCCAGCGACCCGCACCGGCTGTTCACCAAGGTCAAGGAGGTCGTCGCGGCCACCGGCGTCCTCAAGGGCAAGCACCGGCGGGCCCTCGACTCCACCGTGCTGGACGAC
>NZ_JBVHLF010000157.1:0-8341 GCF_055559155.1 Kitasatospora sp. NPDC024654 | reverse complement strand
CACGCCGGGCACGGCACCGGATCGTCCCGGGTCCGCGCCGACACACGGATGACCTCGCCCTCGTCCGTCACGCCCTCGACGACGAGGGCCGAAAGGCCTGAAAACACCACACCCACTGCAATGGGCAGCTCTGGACGGGCCGTTCGCCGCCACAGCGGGCACCCACTGACACCGCCGCCCCGGCTGGCCCCCGCTTCGGAGTACCCGGTCCGGCTTGGAGCACGTGCCGTCAAGCGGCAGTGATCTCGTGCCGCTCGACAAGCCGGCCGCGTTCGAAGCAGGCGCCGGCCCGGACCAGGGCGACCAGGTGGGGCGCGTTCACCGCGCGCCACCGGTGCTGGGCGGATTCGACGAGCTTGAACACCATGGCCAGGGCTGCTGCCCTGCTGCCTGCGCCCTTGGTGACCTTGGTCCGCAGGCGCACCGTGGCGAAGGTCGACTCGATTGGGTTGGTCGTGCGCAAGTGAATCCAGTGTTCAGCCGGGAAGCCGTAGAAGGTCAGCAGCTTCTCCTGGTCGTCGATGATCTTCGCGACGGCCTTGGGGAACTTCGCCCCGTAGAGTTTCGCGAACATCGTGATGGCCTGCTCCGCGTGTTCGCGGTCCTCGGCGTTGTAGATGTCCTGCAGGGCCTTCTTCGCTGCCGGCTGGGCGGACTTCGGCATGGAGTCCAGGACGTTGGCGGTTTTGTGAACCCAGCACCTCTGCTCGCGCGTGTCGGGGAAGACCTCGCGCAGGGCCTTCCAGAACCCGAGCGCCCCGCCGCCGACCGCGAGCACGGGGGCGCGCATGCCGCGGCGCGCGCAGTCCCGCAGTAGTCCGGCCCACGACTCCGACGACTCGCGGTAGCCGTCGGCCATCGCGACCAGCTCTTTCGTGCCGTCCGCGCGCACGCCGATCACGACCAGGACGGCGGCCTTGGCCTCGTCCAGGCGTATGCGCAGGTGGATGCCGTCGGCCCAGATGTACACATAGTCGGTGCCGGACAGGTCGCGCTGCTGGAAAGCCTGGTGGTCGGCCTGCCACTGGGTGGTCAGCCGGGTCACCGTGGCCGGGGACAGGCCGGCTGAGGAGCCGAGGAACTGCTCCATCGCCGGCACGAAGTCACCGGTGGACAAGCCGTGGAGGTAGAGCAGCGGCAACACCTCTGCGATCTTCGGAGACTTGCGGCACCACGGGGGCAGGATCGCCGAGGCGAATCGCTGGCGCTCGCCGGTGACCGCATCGATTCGCCTGTCGTTGACCCGCGGGGCCTTGACCTCGACCGCTCCGGCGGCGGTGGTGACCTTCCGAGGCTGGCGGTAGCCGTTGCGCACCACCAGGCGGCGGCCGTCCTGGTCGCGCTGCTCGGCTAACTCGGCGATGTAGGAGTCGACTTCGGCCTCCAGCGCGGCGGCCAGCATCCGGCGCGCGCCTTCGCGGACGATGTCGTCCAGCAGGGATGCCCCGCCGTCGGTGGTGCCGTCGGGGTTGACTACGGTGAGCACGGACATGCCTTCCCGGCCGACGCGCCCACGTCGGCCTTGCTCGGTGACCTATCGATCGATCACCAGGGCAGGTACGTCCTCCCCCAGCCGATCCACAGAATCTGAGCATTGCTCCGCGCCCCCCGGGTGACCAGCTTCCCTCTGCACGGGAACTCCAGGAACGGTTCCAAATCGCCAACTCGACTGCACAGAACGTGGTGCGTGCACTCAAGCGGGAGAGCCTGGTCTACGCGGTCCCGGGAAAGGGCGTGTTTGTCCGCCGCGGCCCGCAGCTGGAACGCACCGGCGCGACGGGGAAGCCCTCAGAACGGCTCAGCAGGCCCCGGGGCGCGGAGCCAACCGAGGGCGAGCCGAGCTTCGAAGATCTCTCCGCTGCTCTCGCTGCCGCCCAGCAGCGAGCTGCCCGCGCCGCCGACGCCTTGAAGGCAGTCGCAGCCGAGGTGGACATTCTCACCCGCGAGGCGCTGCGTCGAGGTCTGCTCGCGCCGTTCGTAGGTCGGGAGTCAGTGGAGGCTGCCGGGTACGCATCACCCGAGGGGCGCTGGAACCACAAGACGTTGGTGTTCCTGGAGCCGACCACGACCGATCGCGGGCATTGCTAAGGACACCGCAAGACTGACAACCGGCTACTAAAGATCGACTGACAGGGAAGCCAGCGAAGGCTCGGAACCTAGGCGCCGGTGTAGGTCTCCGACGGTCGGTTAGCAGCGGGTCCTGCGGAGACGCCGTCGAGGGCCGCCCGGCCGTCCTGCGGTCACCGGCCGCCTATCGCGTTGCCGCGGTGATCGTCATGAACGCGCGGGGAGCGGAGGTGGGTCCGGAGCGCGAACCAATGTCGGTGAGGGTGTTGTCGTCGCAGATGATCAGCGTCCCGTCGATGTCGCCGGAGAAGAGCGGCCGACCGCCGTGGTCGAAGGGGGTCAGCGCCAGTGAGCCGAGGTGCTGTCCGGTGGCGCTGTAGGACTCCAGGGTGGGACCGCCCACGCCCCGGACGATCACCCGCACGATGCCTCCGGGCGAGACCGCTACATCCTCGACCGCGTCGGAGCCGAAGTCCTGGCGCCACGCCACAGTCCCGTCGGACGCCCGGTAGACCGCCACCGAGGTCCTCTCGATGTAGGGGACGAACACCAGCAGACCGCTGCCGGTCGCGGTCCCGCCAACGTTGTACGGGTATCCGCCCAGATCCGCCCCGGTGCTGCCGGACAGCATCCGGTCGTTTCCGACGGTATTGTCGCCGGTGTCGGGCGTCTGCAGGTAGTCGCCGGTGCCGGTAGGGCGCAGCGCTTCACCGGGGAGACCGTTCAGCGTGGCGACCGGTATGCCGCTCGCCGTGTCCAGGACGTAGTCCCTGGAAGGGCCTGTGTAGGGGCAGGATGTCCACAGCGCCAACTGTGGCTGTCCGGTTCCGGAGGCGGCGGGCGCCGGGATCATCCTCTGCACCGAGGGTGTGGCGGCACGTGTGCCGGCCGGACAGGTGCCGGTCAGCCGGTAGGTCCACAGGCGCTTGCCGTCGGCCGCGTCGAAGGCGGTGACGGCGGACGGGGAGGCCAGCGCGATCGCCGGGGTGCCGGTCGTGGTGGTAAACCCGGCCATAGTGCCATCGATGCCGTCCGGCTCGTCCTCCCAGCTGTCGGCCGGCGGCAGCGGCGCCGTGGTGTGCCAGTGCCGTCCAGTAGAAGCGTCGACGAAGTCCAGCCGGCCGTCGCTCCACAGCACGACGGCGTAGCGTTCACCGGTGGCACCGACCGACACCACCGTCGGGCGACCGGGGCGCGACAGCGTCCAGACCGCGGCGGCGGTGGCGGGGTTCTCCGCCCGCACCCCGTCACCGTGCCGCTCGATCAGCAGCCCGGCGACCAGGACCGGATCGGCCACGAAGCCGAAGTGCGTCGGTCCGGACACCACTGGACCGCCAACCTCGGCGGGCATTGGGCCGTGCGGCTTCGACACCGATTCGAACGGAGCCGTCCACCAGGCGGCGAAACCCAGCGCGGCGGCGAGGACGACGATGGCGGTCGCGCCAATGACTGCCCGCCGCACCCGTCGGGCCCGGCGTGAGCGCGGACGGCACACCGGTTCCTGCCGCGCCTCGTCCTCGGACGGCTGGATCGTGTCGTCCCGCGCGCCGCCGTCCGCTATCGCCTCGCCCATGGCTCCCGACTTCCCCCTACGACCTAAGGAACCACAGTATCGGCCTCGGGGAACAACGGAACAGCCACCGGGGTCGAGCGGCCAGCCGGGGCCGTCAGGCCGTGCACGGGCAGTATCGAGGCCCGCGCGATCGGGGCTGGCCCAAGAACTGACGCCGACCCACGTCGTCGGCGGCGTAGGCCGCCGCCGACGGACACTTCTCCCCGAATTGGACCACTGATCAGCCGTAGCCCGGCCGCCACTGGCCGACCTCGAGACAGCGCGGAGCTACGACGCGCGCGCCTTGCGCGGGGTGCCGCTGGGTCGCTGCGGCCGTGCGGACGTGGTGTCCCAGAGCGACGCCAAAATTGATGAAATTGGGGACCTCGGGGCCGCCGGGAATGGTGTCGTGCGCGGCTTCGCCGGGCCCGCCGCCGCGATCCGGCGGCAGTTCGCGACCCCTTGGGTCGTCCGCCCGCGGACAGGCGCTCACGAGCCCGCCCGAGCCTTCTGCAAACATGGCCTGACCTGGTGTCTTCCTGGAACTCGCCTAAGCTGGGGAGCTCTGCTGGACACCATTGGAGGGGACACGGTGAGCGGGGAATCGACCGGATATGACGCCAGCCAGATCGAGGTGCTGGAGGGGAGGGAAGCCGTTCGGAAGCGGCCCGGGATGTATGTGGGTTCGACCGGTGAACGCGGCCTGCGGCAGCTGGTGTTCGAGGTCGCAGACCGGGCAGTGAACGAGGTCCTGGCCGGTCGAGCCGGCCGCGTCGACATCACTCTCACATCCGACGGCGGCGTGCGGGTCGCAGACGATGGGCCCGGCGTCCCCATCGAGGACGCCGGGGATACCGGTGGTCCAGGCCTTGAGACCCTGCTGACCCGCCCGCACGCCGTGGTGGGGCCCGGTGGCCGCCACGACGTGACGCTCGGTCACTGGGGCATGGGACCCTTCGTCACCAACGCCCTGTCGAGCCGCCTGACGGCCGAGGTGCGGCGCGAGGGGGTGCGCTGGGTCCAGGAGTACGCACGCGGCGTCGCGCTCACGCCGCCCACTGCCGCGGGGCCGGCGACCGGAAGCGGGACCACCATCACCTTCTGGCCCGACGCCGACATCTTCGGGACGGCGGAGTACTCGTTCGACGCCCTGGTGGAGCGCTACCGGGAACTGGCCTTCCTGAACAGGGACCTGGATATCTCGCTGACCGAACATCGCCGCGCGGCGGAGTCCCACTCGGTGCGGTTCCGTTTCCCGAGCGGGGCGCGAGACTTCGTCACCTTCCTCGTGGATCAGGCCGGGGAGCCCGTCCACCCGGACGTCATCGGCTTCGAGCGGGAGGAGCCGCAGATGGCGGGGACAGTGGAGGTGGCCCTGCGGTGGTGCGGCTCCCGCGAGAAGCGAGTCCAAGGCTTCGCCAACTGCCGACCCACCCATGGCGGCGGCACACACACGGTGGGCTTCCACGACGGGGTGGCGGCCGCGGTCAACACCTACGCACGGGGGCGGCGCCTGCTGACAGCCGCGGACCCCGATCTCAGCTTCGACCGGATCGGCGAGGGCCTGACGGCGGTCGTGTCGGTGAAGCTCGACCACCCCGAATTCGAGGGCGCCATGTGTGACCGGCTGGGCAACGTCGCAGTCCGCGCCTGCGTCGAACAGACGGTGCGGGAACACCTCGGCAGGTGGCTGGAGGAGAACCCGGAACAGGCCACGGCCGTCATCGACCGGATCACCCAGGGCACGCACCGGGACTGACCAGCAACAGACTGACCGTCCTGACGGTTCCTGGCGACGTCATAGCCAGGAGCTGGAGGGCGGGATGACTTCACGGATCAGCGTGACCGTCTGTGTCGCGGTCAGTCGGCCCTGGGCGGAGCCGATGGAGCTGCTCACCGTGATGAGCAGTTGCAGGAGCGCCACGTGCTGGATGGGTTCCGGTGCCCGGTCCCAGATGGTGCGCGCGGCGGTGGCGCCACTCTCGCGGTGGGCGGCCATCGTGTGGAGGACGAGCGCGGTGACGGGGTCGGCGGAGCGGGCGGTTCGGCGAAGCTGGTCAACGTGCTGGTGCTCGGGCAGTCCCTGAACCGGCTTCGAGGACAGCGGACCCAGGAACAGCAGCGCGCCCTCCCACAGCGCGTCGCTCCCACGGCGTGCGAGCTCTGCGACCAGGACGCGCCCGGCGTCCGGCTGCCCGGTGCGGACAGTGGCGCAGATGGTGTCCTCGACGAGGCCCTCGACGGTTGGCGGGACCGGCTCGTTCGGTTCCGCCGGTCCGGGCGGGCGGGTGTCGGCGGGTGGCGTCAGCGGGTCGTTCACGGCGTGACCATACGCTGCTCGTGGCCGCTATCCGGCGCCGAGCCACCCTGAGGCCGGCCGTCGACCGCGGCGGGGAGCGGGGCGGCGGGGGCGATGGCGTGGGGGCAGTATCGGGCCTGGGCCCGGCCGGTGGCACTCTCGCGGTGCCGGGCCTGCTCGGTGGCGCCGTCCAGAGTGAGCTGTTGACTGGCCCGCTCGCCTGCGCCGAGGTGGTCGGCCCGCAGGGTGAGGCCGCGCTGGCGCGCTCGAGGCCGAGCCCGACGTGGAGGCGGTACGCTGCCTCCGCCAGGGCCGGGCTGTGGGCAGAAGGCTCGGCGAGGCCGTGGGTGCGGGTCGTGGCGGCGTGGTCGGCGTACACCGCAGCCGCGTGGTGGGACGGCCCGCGGGGCACCCCCGTGATAGCCGGGCGACGGCTGTTGGGTGCCCCGTGCGGCTCGTACTCAGGGGCGTGCCGCGCATTTGGTGGGGGCGTTCGGCAGGGTGGGCGCGGGTGTCGGTGCGGCACAGTTGGCCGGGCTGACCCTCGCGGAATCGGTGTAGTCGCCGAGAACTAGCGATACCGGACAGGTCCGAGAGTCGCCACCGTGGCTCTCGCCGATACCACCGCGGTGATGCCATCCCCCTGGATGTGGGCGGGCCCCATGGATGCGGATCACAGAAGTGGCCGATGGCCGCCAGCGATGCGGTGCCGGCTGTTCGGTAGGCTCCCCGGCGGGCCTGCGCACCGCACCCCGCCGGTCGGTGTGCGGGCCCACCCACGTGGGCAACGCCGCGCCCGGCGCGATCGCCCGTACTGCACCAGCGACCCCACATCACAGGAACGCCCCAGGCAGGCGGCACCCGGTCGCGCGGATGCCCTCAGCCCTGCATGTCGGGCGCGGAGAAACTGAGTCTGCCGGTATCGAGCGGTCGGCGGGCCGGGCGCAGCACCACTGCGGGCTGCTCGGCCGCAGGAGGCCGGAATGGGTTCCGGGCCGTCGCCGACGCTTCACCGCCTCCCGCCGGCCAGCCGCCCACCGAGTCCCACTCGACCCACGGTCGACCGTCGTCCAGCGTCACCGCGGCAGAAAGAGCGCCGTCCGGTTCCAAGAGCTCACGCAGCCAGAAGCCGTCCTGGTGAGCTTCCAGCAGGCCCACAGGGTCATGTCCCGCCGAGTGGTGTAGCCGATCTTGCCTCAGAGCTTCACAGGTGCGCAGCTGCCGGGAGACCGGACGGCGCGCTCGGACTGAAGCCCACAGGCTGACGCCTTGTCAGCCAAGACTGGGTTCCCGAAGCCGGGATTCCGGTCGTGAACTGCGCTTTTGCCGCCTTGATCGGCTACACCACTCGATGGGACACCATCGGCCCACAGCCGCTTGGACGGCCTCGTTGCCGACGCCGTCCAGCAGGACGCGAGCCAGTTCGGGGGCAGTGGTGGCGCTGGTGATCACCGTGGCGCTCCAGATCGGTCGGGGACGGCATCTCGACCAGTCTGAGGCCGGCGCGCTCGCCACGGCGCTGGCCTCGCCAGCGTGTCCCGAAAGTCCGGCTGGGCCCGGTACACCCAGTTGGGGCCCACAAGGTGGACACCCCAACATCACCGCTGATGGACGAAGCCGAGCAGGACGCTGGCGGCCACCGAGGCACCCGCATCAACGCTGGTCAGTGCAGCTGTTAGCCTGTCCACCGAGTGGTGGCAATGTCGACTTTTTCGCCGCTCCTGATCTCTGCCCACGCAGAGGTAGTCGACGCCACAGGCCGCTCTGCGCACGCAGAGGGGCTCCCGGTAGAGCCAGTGCGCTGGTAGTCGGCTAACCCCCATGCAGTGAAGCAGAGAAGCGGAGCCCCCATGACCAACCATCACCTTCAGCCCGGCGTCCAAGTTGACCTCCAGGACTTGGAAGACCCCTGGAACCGCAGCGACACCCTTGAGTCGCTGGTCGTCATGGACGAGCAGTTCGACGTCTTCGCCGACCACGGCCGCTGGATCTACGCGTGCCGCGGAGGCGCCCAGGAGGCCGTCGCCTTCGACAGCCCGGAGGCGGCAGTCGCGGCGATGACCATCGACATCGCCGACCTCGTCATGACGGCGGCCAACGCGGAAGACGTCGACAACCGCGGGAACCTGGAGCACCCCCGCTTCGTGGCGTTCGGCGACTGGACGGACGCCGCCTCGGAGGAAGAGACCTGGCTCTCGTGCTGGCGCAACGGCCAGCGAGCCGGCTACACGGTGCACGGCTCCCGCAGGAGCGCTCGCGCCCAAGCAGAGTGGGACGCTGACACCGAGCCCGAAGCCTGAGTCGGTAGGAGTAGGGGGGGGGGGGGGGGGGGGGGGGGGGGGGGGCGCCCCCGCCCCCCCCCCCCCCCCCGCCGCCCCGCAACCCAGACCCCCACAACAACGCCAACAACGCAACAGAGCGAA